>JAYUAH010000550.1:0-3817 GCA_043741415.1 Betaproteobacteria bacterium | reverse complement strand
AAATCCAAAGTGCCGTGCATGTCGATCATGAACATGCCGCCGCTGCCGTACTTAAAGCGCATCAAATCGATAGACGCCAATGCCATCCGCGATTGCTACACCGATGCCACGGTGTGGGATAGCTTCGACCCCGCGGCCATCACCCTGTGCAGCCCAGATCCGCAGGCATTCCGTCCGCCCGAGGAAAAAGTCAACGTGCTGCAAGTGCGGCTACCGACTAATTTTAAATCGGCGCGCTTTGAATCCGATGCGCATACCGCGATTCTGCGCAATCTCGAAAAAGACGTCGGTGCCTCGCGCTTCGAGGTCGGCGGCGAAAAAATTGAACTACCGGTGAAATTGAAAGTACACGATTCCGTATTCGTGCCGCTGGCGAAGTGGGCGATGCTGTGCGCCGGCAACTATCGCTGCGTGCAAAAAGATGAAATGCGCTCGATCAAAGACGCCGTGCACAGTGACCTTGAAGCAACGCGTGCGGTTTACAACTGGGTGGTCAAGCTGTGCGTGGCGCTGGGTGCAAACGAGCGTGACATGGTGCCGTTTGAAAAGTACGCCAACGCTGCGCTGTCACTGGGCAGCCCGTCCTCCGCCGCGCGTGCGCTAGCCGCCGGCGCGCCCAACATCGAGCGCGTGGATCGCCTGGTGCAAACCATCGCCAAATCAAAAGGTATGCAACTTGATGTGTTGGATCAAACGGTGGCGCTGGTTGATGGCTGGCTGGCGAAGAATCGCGCTAAGGCTTAATCCGGGGTCGTAAACGGCAGCCGCAAAAAAAGGCCTGGAGATTCTCCAGGCCTTTTTTGTGATCTGCAGATACGATAGAAATCAGTAACTTTTCCAGCTAACGCCAAGCGCCGCTTTGCTGCTCAGAATACCTAATGCAAATCGACGGGCAATTCCAGGGTCACCTTGGACGTCATCGTAATTGCGCGTCCCTGTCCGTCTTCAAGAACGGATTTTACGGGTGCCGCGTATTGCACTTCCAGTGTCATGGTGTCCATCGGTTTGCTGTGCAGATACCCCTGATAGGTATCGCAATTCAGGGTGCGCAAAAACGCAAGCTGCGTGGGTGATTCGACGCCTTCCGCCACCACGCTGAGATTGAGCTCTTTGGCGATGGCGATAATGGCGCCGATGATGGCGCAGGCGCGCACACTATTCGCTTCGTCGTCGATGGCGCTGACAAAGCTGCGGTCGATCTTGAGCGTATCGAGGGGCAGGCGTTGCAACACACTGAGCGAAGAATAACCCGTACCGAAATCATCCATCGCGATGCGTATGCCGAGCTCACGAATGCGTCGCATGATGTTGATGGCTTCCTCCACCCGCTCCATCAGCATGGTTTCTGTAATTTCCAGCACCAGCCAGCCAGCCTCGATGCCATGATGCACCAGCGCTTGCTGCACCGACGTGACCAGGCTGTCGCGCAGTTGTGCCGCCGACACATTGACCACGACATACGGAATATTCAAATTCTTTTCCCGCCATACCTTGATGGTGTGGCAAGCGTGGTTAAGCACCCATTCGCCGATGGGTATAATCAGCCCGGTTTCCTCGGCCACCGAAATGAATTCCGCCGGAGGCAATAACCCCCGGGTCGGGTGTTGCCATCGTATCAGCGACTCCGCGCCCTGGATTTTCCCGGTTTCAATGGTAATTTGGGGTTGATAGTGCAGGACAAATTCATGGTTCTCCACCGCGGCACGCAATTCGCGTTCCAGTTGCAGGCGCTGCTTCATGCGCTGATTCATTTCCTCGGCATAGAACTGGTAATTGTTGCGACCCTGTTCCTTGGCGTGATACATGGCGATGTCGGCGTTTTTCATCAGTGTCGCGGTATCGGTGCCGTCAGCGGGATAAAAGCAGATCCCGATGCTGGCCGAAATCTGTGCATCGTGCCCCTGCAGACGATAAGGCGTGGTCAATAGTTTGAGCATGCGTTCCGCAATAGGCACGACGGTGGCAATATCGGTAATGTCGGTGAGTAACACCACGAATTCGTCGCCACCGAGCCGGGCCACAATATCCACTTCGCGCACACACTCGAGCAGGCGCCTGGCGCATTCTCGAAGCAACTCATCGCCGGCTGTGTGCCCGAGCATGTCGTTGATCGATTTGAACTGATCAAGGTCGACAAACATCGCCACCAATTGAGTTTGCGAGCGTGCGGCGCGCGTGACGGCGGTGTTCATCTGCTCCATCAACATATGGCGATTGAAAAGCCCGGTAAGCACGTCTTTGGTTGCCAATTGTTCGATATGCTGTTCAGCGGTGATGCGCTCGGTCACGTCGCGCATGATGCAGGAGATAAAAATAATCTCGTCGTGCCCATCCCGTACCGCCGACATGGTTGTTTCGACATGAATCAGTGAGCCGTCCTTGCACAGACGGACATCTTCTGTCGGCGAAACAACGGTTTCCCCGCGCAATGCCCCTTCAAAACGCCGCTGCCGTTTGCCGTCGGGCGTTCGGGATAGCAGGCTGCAGAAGGCTTTGCCGAGTGTTTCTCGGGCGGTCCACCCGAACATGCGTTCGGCAGCGGCATTCCAACTGACGATGGTGTCGTCCGGCGCACGGCTCACAATCGCATCGTTGCTCGTTTCGACGATGGCCGCGAGCTGGGCGTGTTCCCGCGCTGCCTGCTTGCGCTCGGTGATATCACGGAAAATCAGTGCAACAGCGTCGACGCCGCCTGTCGCACCCGCTATCGGCGCAGCGCTGATCGATACGTCGATCCGGCGCCCGTCTTTGGTGAGCCTGACCGATTCGCGCGAATGCGCCCGGAAGTTCAGGTGTTTCTCATTGATGATTCTAAGTTCGTGGTGCCGGTCTTTTGGCGCAATCACGCGGATGTCATGCCCAACGATCTCCGCTGCGGTGTAGCCGAACATCAATTCAGCGCCGCGATTCCAGCTCAATACCTTGCCGCCCGGATCGCGGCTGACAATGGCGTCGTGCGAAGCGTCGACAATCGTGGCCAACCAGGCGTGGTCGGCGCGCGCGCGCCATAGCCGGTACAGCAGAGCAAATAGCAGTCCCAGCAGCACCAGCGTGGACAGGCCGGCCACCCATGCGCGTTGCCGCCAGCCCGCGAGCACATCGTCGACCGCAATGCCAACGGACACGAAGAACGGAAAGGCATCAAGCCTGTGAAAACTATAGATACGCGCCGTGCCATCAGTGGAGGAGGTAAACATCGTCGTCGCCGTCTTCACCGTACCGGCGAACACCGTTCGGGTCGGATTGTTCGGCGGCAACGCAACATTGAGTTTGCCTTCAACCGCAGGCCAGCGCAGCACCTGCGTAAAATTGTCACTGCGGTAGATGGCGACGATGCCGTTGCTGCCGACGTTCAGCGTTTGGTGCAATTTCTGGAAATAGCCGAGTTCGATTAATGCAACCACGACGCCGTGAAAGGTACCCTGCTCGTCCCTTAACGCTCTGGCGAAAGTGAGCGCCGGCCGGCCCGTGGTGCGGGCTGCGATCACTTCTGAAAACACCACATCGGTGCGCGGGTTGTCGCGCAAAACACGAAAGTGGTTACGGTCGGCAATATTCGCACGCGCCATATTGGTGCCGGACGTGTAGAGCAGGTCGCCGTTGACATCGAAAATATTCAAGCCCGCCAGTTCCGGGAAATTGATCAGTGCGGATTTCAACACGAGGTCCAACTGCGCATTGCGGGACACCGCATCCTGATTCAATGCCGCCGCCGGCGTGATGCTGACCAGTTGCTGCGATACGGCGTCTGCACGACGCAGCGTGGCATCCAGTCGCGTTTCCAATATTGCAGCGTAGTCGCGTGTGGTAGCCTCGG
>JAYUAH010000549.1:0-3823 GCA_043741415.1 Betaproteobacteria bacterium | reverse complement strand
CGCGCTTGAGCGCGCGCAAACGGGTCGGCATAGTCGGCGCCAACGTCGGCAAAAATCGCGATACGCCGGATGCCGCCGCGGATTATGTCAAAGGCATCACGCGGGTGTGTGGCCTCGCGGATTATCTGGTGTGCAATGTGTCGTCGCCCAACACGCCGGGCCTGCGCGGGCTGCAGGCGCGCTCGCAGATTGAAGATTTGATCAACCGCGTGCTCGAAGCGCGGCGCGCGTCTGCGCCCGATGCCGCACACCTGCCGCCGCTGCTGGCGAAAGTGGGCCCCGATCTCGATGACGCGCAGATTCAGGATATTGCCGAAGTTGCACTTGCCACCCAAATCGACGGACTGATCGTCGGCAACACCACCATCACGCGGCTGCCGGATTTGCGCAGCCGCTATGCCGCTGAAACCGGCGGCTTGTCCGGGCCGCCGCTGATGCCGCTGGCGACGCAGTGTCTTGCGAAAATGTACGTGGCCACCGGTGGCAAAATTCCCATCATCGGCTGCGGTGGCGTGGCGAGCGGCGCGGATGCCTACGCCAAAATCCGCGCTGGTGCTTCGCTGGTGCAGATGTATTCGTCGCTGGTGTTTCACGGCCCTGAACTGGTGTTGCGTGTGAAGCGCAAGCTGGGCGCTTTTTTACGCGCAGATGGCTTCAAATCGGTGGCTGAGGCGGTGGGCGCGGATCACCGTTAACGTTTTAATGTTCGCCGGGCCGCGGGCGCAACGCTTGTGATAAAATGCGCGCCCGCAGCGGTTATTTCACGTTGCGTTTCGGTCGTGCTTTAGTCGTGTTTCAGTGTCATCCAAGCCGTTGTAGCTCAGCTGGTAGAGCAGGCGCTTCGTAAGCGTCAGGTCGGGGGTTCGATTCCCTCCAACGGCACCAACTCCTCTGATTCAGCGCGCCGCGTGTGTGATTTACGTCACACTTTTGCGCGTATTTGCGCTGATAAGCCGCCTGTCGGCGACAAATGGCGCCCTGTGGAAACCGCGTGCGCCTACAATCCGTTGTCCCTGCCATTGGAGTCTGCGATGATGAACAACCTGAGTCCTCGGGAAAACGAGGCCGCCATGATGAAGCCCGCTACTGCTGAACCCCCGGATTTTTTGGTGCGCTCCCGCAAAGAGGTGCTGCGCCTGTTGAACAGCATGGTGACGCAAGAGGCGCCGCTGTCGATGAGCTTGCTCAACGCCGGTCGCACCTTGGTGAGTTCGTTGATATTCGTGGATGAGTCGAGCAATACCTTGCTGCTGGCCTACCCGCCCGAGTGGGAAACCACCGTCAATCCCGGCGCGGATGCGATCATGCTCGGCTGCGTTGTTGAAGATTCAAAAATAGAATTTCAGGGTAGCCACTGCGCGATTGTCGATCTTGAAGGCGCCCCGGTGGTCGGCATGGCGATACCCGAGTTTATGTGGCGCTTTCAGCGGCGGCGCGATGCGCGCCACAAAGTGTCGGGACTCACCATCGAGCTCAATATGGGCTTTCTGCAAGCCGATGCCGAGATTGTCGATCTCAGTGTGAGCGGCATCGGCATACTCAATTGTCATAGTGATTTGAAGCTCGACGACGGCGAGGTGCTGCCCGGCTGTTCGATTGCGCTGCCGGGCATGGGGCAGATTCCGGTTGATCTGGTGGTGAAGTATCAAACCGAGGCGCAGCTCGAGGATGGGCGCCCCGTGGTGCGTGCCGGGTGCCAATTCAGCGGCCTCAGCGATCGCGCGCGGCAAATGATTGCGCACTATCTCGAAGCGTTGGCAGAACACTAAACAGCGCGCCCGCCGCAGCGGGTGCGCAGTGATAGTTCTATAAAAAATTGGTTAAAATCAAATACTTATATTAATTACGTTATAGCACGCCGGACACGCCGCCATCCAGATTGAGGCTGCTGCCGGTGACATAACTGCCCGCGCTGGAGGCAAAAAACACGATGGCGCTGGCGGCTTCCTCGGCTTCGCCGAAGCGGGCCATGGGTATGGTTTTGGATTCTTCGTTGTAATATTTTTCCGGACTGCGGCCCTCTTTCACCATGCGCCGCTCGTGCTGGCCGGATTTGATTTTGCCGATGCACACCGTGTTCACCAAAATATTATCCGGCGCAAATTCTTTCGACAGCGATTTGGTGAGCACCAGGCCTGCGGCGCGCGACAATGACGTCGGCATAGAGCCCGCGCCCGGCTGCTTGGCGCTGGAAATGGTGATGTTGATAATGCGTCCGCCGCCGCGTTTTTTCATGTGCGGAATCACTTGCCGCGTGCAGCGTATCGCGCCGAACACTTTGAGCTCGATATCGTCGTGCCAGGTTTTGTCGTCGAGATCCATGAAATTGCCGCGGCGCGAGGTGCCGGCGTTGTTGACCAGAATATCCACGCCGCCGAATTGTTTGATCACCGCGTCGAAAAAGCGCTGGATGTCCTCGGGCTTAAACATATCGGCGGACAGCGCCAGCACCTCGCCGCCTGCTTTGCGGATCTCCGCAGCGGTTTGATCGAGCTTCTCTTGTCCGCGCGCGCAAATCGCCACCTTGGCGCCTTCGCGCGCGAGCATCACCGCGGTTGCGCGTCCGATACCATCGCTGCCGCCGGTGATTACCGCAATCTTGCCTTTTAATCCGTAATCCATTTTTGCGTCTCCTGTAAAAAAATCGTGCCCGCTGAATAAGTTCCGCGGGCGCAGACTGCATTCTAGCGCGGGCTTACCAAACGCGGGAAATCGTCGTAGCATGCTTACCTACGCGTGCGGTTCACCCTTGATCCGTCGCCGCCGGGAGATTGTCGTGAAACCATGGAACCGTTGCGTATTAAAACTCGCAACCCTGCTGCCGCTTGCGGGTGCGCTGGCGGTGTTGCCGGTGTCGCATGCTCAGGAAGGTACAGCGCCCGACGCGCAGGCAGCACCCGCGCCGCGTGGCAAGCCCGAATTATCGGTGGACGCGCTGTCGGTGGTGCGCGTACGCGCGCAGGCCAGCGCCAATGCACGCAGCGGTCAAACGCTGGGCCGCAACCGCGAAGGCACCGGCGTGGTGATCGATTCCAGCGGCCTGGTGTTGACCATTGGCTACCTGATCACCGAAGCGGAAAAAGTTGAACTCAATACTGCCGACGGCAAAGTGTATCCGGCCACCGTGGTGGGCTTCGACAATGCCACCGGATTGGGTCTGTTGAAAGCGCTGGTGCCGGTGCCGGTGAAGCCTATCGACATGGGCTTGTCGTCGGACACCAAAGAACGCGACATGGTGCTGATCGTCGGCTTTGATGGTGTGGCGCCGGCCTATGTGGTGTCCAAACGCCAGTTCGTCGGCTACTGGGAATACCTGCTCGACGAAGCGATCTACACCGCGCCCGCCACCGTTAATTGGCAGGGCGCCGCGCTGATCAGCCGCGAAGGCAAGCTGCTCGGCATCGGTTCGCTCGCGGTGGGCGATGCGATGGGCGCCAGTGGCCGCGTGCCGGGCAATATGTTTGTGCCGATAGATGTGCTGAAACCAGTGATCGGTGATTTCATTGCCAACGGCCGCTCGACGATGAAGCCGCGTCCCTGGCTCGGCGTCACCTCGCAGGAAGTCGGCGGCAATTTGCTGGTGGTGCGCGTGTCGCCGGAAAGTCCGGCCGATGAAGCGGGCCTTAAAGCCGGTGACATTATTGTAGGCATCGCCGGCGAAGGCCTCAAGGGCCAGGCCGATTTTTACACGCGCTTGTGGAAAAGCGGCAATGCCGGCGTTGAGGTCAATCTCGATGTGTTGCGCGGCAATCGCGTTGATCCCATGAAAATCAAGAGCATCGACCGCAATAATTATTTCCGTATTAAAGCTACATATTAACTC
>JAYUAH010000548.1:0-3823 GCA_043741415.1 Betaproteobacteria bacterium | reverse complement strand
TGCACCGAGTAACAGCGCAAGGCCTGCCGCCCGCATCAGAATACGATGTCAGCCGCCGTAGTGATAGTGGCAAAACGCGACACCATCTCCAGCGTGACTTTGTGATGTTCGTCGGTGAGCGCAGCGCTGCAATCGTCGAGAATCACGATATCGTAGTTGCGATCATGGCCGTCTTTGGCGGCGGACAGCACCGCGCCGGTGGTAGACACGCCGCACAACACCAGCCTGGTGATTTTGTTCGCGCCGAGGATCGGCTCCAGCGTGGTGGCGTAAAAAGGGCTGACGCGGTGCTTGATGATGTCGTAGTCATCGGGCTTGGGTGCTAGCTTGGGATGCACTTCGGTGCCCCACGTGCCGAGCTTGAACAGCCCTGCCTTTTTGACGCTCATGAAGAGCCCGCTGTTGGCGGCGACTTCACGATAGTCGGGCGAAAAGCCCACGCGCACATAGCCTATTTTCACGCCTGCGGTACGTGCCTTGCCGATGGCCAGCGCGGTGTTGTCGATGACCTTGCGCCGCGCAAGGATGGGGCCGTAACCCTTGGCCCCGCCATTGGGGCCGTCCTCGTGCACAAGATCGTTGATCATGTCGAGGATCAGAAACATCGTGTTGGACATTGTTGTCTCCAGAACAAAGGCGTCTCTGCGCCTCTGCGGTGAGATGTGGTTGTTTAACGTACGACCGGCAATTCCAGATCGCACACCGCGCCATTGAGCGGAATCTTGCTCGTGGGGTCTTTCGACGCCAGCATAACGGTGGCGAAGCCGGGTGACGACAAGTCGCCGCGCTGGTTGATGCCCTTCATTTCGATATCGACCAATGCGCAGTGATCCTTGAAATATTTTTTCACTACTTTGCCGCTGATGAAGGTGGTGTCGCCCTGGCAATTGAACAGGCGTGCTTCCATGCGCAGGCGCTTCAACACGCCGTCGTCGCCCATCCAGTTGGTGATGGCGGTGGCGAACCAGCACGCGCGTTGCGGCAGGTAGTCGTACATGCCGGGTACGCCCACGTCTTTGGCGAAATCCTCGCGATGGTGGCCGATGCCGGTGTATTCCACGCCGCCGCCGGTTTTTTTGTTGCGGATGTAGTGGTTGGGGTGTTTTGCGGCGTGGCGTAGCAGCACGCCGTGGGCGGAGCCGCGGCCGGAGGCAATCACAAACGCCATGGTGTCCGAGGCGGACAACGGCCCGCGCGCGATTTCGTCAATGCTGTCGCCGATTTTCACATCTTCCCAATGGCGGGTTTTCTGGCCCTGGATACGCTCGATTTCGGTCATCACCATTTCATCGATGCGATCACGCTCTTGCAGCGTGTAGACGTGGGTTTTGATTTCCTTGTATTTGCCCTTGTCGCGCGAGGCTTTGCGTTCGTGGCGCGCAGTGAGGCCCAACGCCTTGCACAACACTTCGTCACGCTGGTTGATGTAGGTTGACTCCAGGTACTGCATCGCCATCTTGCCGGAGAATTTGGATTGCTTCTCCTGTACATCGATCACGCGGTTCCAGATGGAGATGCGGTCGCCGGGGCGCACATTGCGAAAGTATTCACAATCGATGGCCACGCCAAAACCATGCACCCCCGGCAGGCCCCAATACGAGCGGCCCGGCCAATGATGCGTCCACGGAAAGCACGGGTGCGCGATCAGACCGCCGAAACGCGTCCAGCGCGCGTATTCCTGATCGCGATACAGCGGATTCAGATCGCCGATGCCGTTGGAAAAAATGGTTATGGCGTCGACGCTGGCATCGCGCAGGTACTGCTCGGGGCGCAGCTTGCTGCCGATCAGTTCGCGCGCGGCGGACATCGACGCTTCGTTGATCAGACCTTCAGGTGCGTCTTCGGTGATTTTTAGTTCGGTGGGTTTGTTCATGATCGATCCCTAAGGTCAAAATGCAAAAAATACAAAATTACTTGGCGGCCGCTAACGCTGCGCGCGCCTGCGTTACCAAATCCGTAAGTCCGTGGCATACGTACACACCGCTCTTAGCGAGCATTTTTGTTTTAGCGGCATGGCCATCCGCTTTGCTGCCGACCAGCGCCGCAGCATGCCCCATTTTTTTGCCGGGCGGTGCGGTTCTACCGACGATCAATGCCGCCACCGGTTTGGCGCCCTTGCGTGCGGCGTAGGCGGCAACCGCAGCTTCTTCGATGCCGCCGATTTCACCCAGATACATGATGGCTTTGGTCTCGCGGTCGGCGTGAAACAGCTCCAGCGCTTCGACTGCCATGGTGCCTTTGATGGGGTCGCCGCCGATACCGATAACCGTGGTTTGCCCGATACCAGCTTTGGTCAGGCGCGTGCTGCCTTCATACGACAGCGAGCCGCTGCGCGAGATCACGCCCATAGGCCCGCGCATAAAGCAGAAGGAGGGCATGAAGCCCATCTTGGCTTTGCCCGGCGAGATGATGCCCGGCGAGTTGGGGCCAACCAGGCGTGCGCCGTTGGCCTTGGCCGCCGCACGGATTTCTATGGTGTCGCGCACCGGCATTTCATCGGCGGTGGCAACCACGAGCTTGCAGCCAGCTTCAATGGCCTCAATGGCGGCGGCGCGTACTAAGGGGGGTGGCACAAACACCATCGCCGTATCCGCGCGCGTGGCCTTGCACGCCGCCGATGCGTTTCCAAATACGGGGATGCCCTCTACATTGCCGCCGCCGCGTCCGGGTGAAACGCCTGCAACCACTTGCGTGCCGTAGCCACCGGAATCGGTGACAAAAAATTTGCCGTAGTTGCCGGTGATGCCCATTACCAGCACGCGATTGCTGCGGTCAAGAAGTATGCTCATGCCGCCCTCGCCAGTTTGATGGCTGCTTTGACGGCGGCTTCGAGGCTCTCGTGATTGTGCGCGCCGAAGGTGGCAAAGATGCCGGGCACCTCGTCAACATAGGTGCCGTCGAGTTTGAACACCACGGGTTTCTTGCTCTTGCGCATGGCCAGGTTTTCTTTCATCGAACGCGCAACGCGATTCATGTGGGTGCCGCCGCCGAACACGCTGACGAGGATCACCTTCACTTGCGGGTCGCCATCCAGCAATTCAAACGCCGGCTTATAGCCGCGCGTGGAGGTGGGGCCGGGGCTGGCGTCCAGAAAGCAGGCGGGCTTGCCGCCGAGTTGCTTGATCATATCCATCGCACCCATGGTGAGGCCCGCGCCGCCGGAAATCAGCCCGATGTCGCCGTCGAGCTTGACATACATATGCCCCATTTGCAGGCTGGCGCGCAGAAGTTTGTCGGCGCGGCGCCACTCGCCTTCGCGCTGCGCGAGAATGTCACTGTTGCGATAGTGCGCCCAGTCGTCGTAAACCACCTTGGCATCCAGCGCCACCAGTTCGCCTTCTTTCAGCCGCACCAGCGGATTGATTTCTATGGTGTGGCAATCGCGCGCGGCAGCGGTTTCCACCAACCGTTGCGCGAGGAAAATGACGCGCTCGCGCAACTGAAAATCCTTTTCCACCGTTTCCAGCACGGCGCGCAATTCGTGCGCGCGAAATTTCCACGCCGGGCCGATGGGATAACGCACGGGTGGTTTTCCGCTTTCGATATCCACTCCGCCGTTGGGCGAGTAGAGCACGACATAACCTTCGGCCGCACCGTCGATGGTGACCGACAAATACAACTCGCGGTCAATGGGCAGCCACGGATCAGCCAGCAGCACTTCAGGCTTTTCGCCACCGAAGGTTGTGGCGAATAGCTTCTTGGCAGCGGCTTTGAGTTGCGCCGCGTTGTTGACACGTATCACCCCGCCTTGTTTGCCGCGACCGCCACCGCGTACTTGCGCCTTGACTGCAACCGGATATTGCTTGACGCGTGGTTCACCGGG
>JAYUAH010000547.1:0-3827 GCA_043741415.1 Betaproteobacteria bacterium | reverse complement strand
CTTACGGTTTGTGTGCAGATTGAGGCCTGAGGCTGATAATCAACACACCCGCCAGCACCAGGCCCGCGCCCGCAAGCTGAATCAGCGTGATGGGTTCGCCCAGAAATATCTGCCCGAATACCATGGTGGACAGCGGCCCGATGCAACCGAGGAGTGCCACCTGATTCGCGCCGATGCGCTTCAAGCCCTCGGCCATCAGCCACAACGGCATCACGGTGGTGAATATCGCCATGACTAACACCAGAAAATACACCTCATTTGAAACCACCAGTTGCGACGGCCCGCGCAGTGTCATGAAATGCGCGATCACAAAAAACGAAGCCGAAGTGGCCGCATACGCGGTGTAGCGCATGGAACCAATTTTCTGCACATAGCGGCTGCCGGCGATCAGATAAATGGCGTAGGTGACCGCGCTGGCAAACACAAGCCCGGCGCCGAGCAGCATCAGGTTCGAGTGCTGGCCAAGTTTGATTTCCTCGTTGAACACCAGCGCGATGCCGCTGTACGAGAGCGCAAGTGAAACGACATGCCGTTTGCGTATCGGCTGCTTGAGAAACACCGCCGACATCAGCACTACGATGGTCGGGTAGAGATAGAGGATCAGCCGCCCCATGCCCGCCGAGATGTATTGCAGGCCGGCGAAATCCAGATAGCTGCCGGCGTAGTAGCCGGTGAAGCCGAGCGCGGCCACGCCCAGCCAATCGCGCCGTTCGAGGTGCACGGCGCCGCCCCACCACGCCATCAACAAAAAAAACGGCAGCGCGAACAGCATGCGCAGCGCGAGCAAGGTCAGCACATCGACGCCGTGCTGATACGCGAGCTTGACAATAATGGTTTTGCCGGAGAACGCTATCGATCCGAGAATGGCGCAGGCGACACCGATGTAAGCGCTCTTGTTACCCTCGGCGCCGCCAGAAGCGATGGTCACCGCTGATTAACGCCCTTTGCCGCCGAAGATGCTGCCGAGTACGCCGCGTATGATTTGCCGGCCGACTTGCGAGCCGATCGCGCGCGCGGCACTTTTGGCTGCGGATTGCATCAAGCCGTCATGCTGCCCTCCGCGCGGGCCGGTGGAGCCGACAAAAATATTTTTGATGGAGCCCAAAACACCGCCACCGCCGTCTTCGGCGGGTTGCTGCGAGGCGGCGCCCGCTGGTGCATTCCCCGCAGCGGGAGCGGTGGCGCCACCGGCTACGCGGCCGGTGAGTTTTTCATACGCCGATTCACGATCCACAATTTTTTCATACACGCCGGCTACCAGCGAGTCTTTCATGATCGCCGCGCGTTCTTCGGGCGTGACGGGTCCTAGCCGGCTGCCCGGCGGCGCGACAAACGCGCGCTCGACCATGGTGGGGACGCCTTTCGCGTCGAGGAATGACACCAGCGCTTCGCCCACGCCCAGTTCGGTAATCGCTTTTTCGACATCGAGCTTGGGGTTGGCGCGCATGGTGGTCGCAGCGGTCTTGACGGCGGCCTGGTCGCGCGGCGTGAACGCGCGCAATGCGTGCTGCACGCGGTTGCCGAGTTGGCCCAGCACGGTGTCGGGCACATCCAGCGGATTCTGCGTGACGAAGTACACGCCCACACCTTTGGAGCGTACCAGCCGCACCACTTGCTCGATTTTTTCCAGTAGCGCCTTGGGCGCGTCGGTGAACAGCAAATGCGCTTCGTCGAAAAAGAACACCAGCTTGGGTTTTTCCACATCGCCGACTTCGGGCAATTGCTCGAACAACTCGGAGAGCATCCACAGCAAAAACGTCGCGTAGAGCTTGGGCGAAGTCATCAGCTTGTCGGCGGCGAGGATGTTGATGACCCCGCGGCCTTTGGCATCGGTCTGGATGAAATCCATGATGTTGAGCGCCGGTTCGCCAAAAAACTGATCGGCGCCTTGTCCGTCGAGTTCAAGCAGCCCGCGCTGTATCGCACCGATGGAAGCGGCGGACACGTTGCCGTATTGCGTGGTGAAATCCTTGGCGTTATCGCCCACGTGTTGCAGCATGGCGCGCAAATCTTTCATGTCGAGCAACAACATGCCTTGGTCGTCGGCAATCTTGAACACTATGGCGAGTACGCCCTGCTGCGTGTCATTCAAATTCAGCATACGCGAGAGCAGCAGCGGGCCCATCTCGGAGGCGGTGGTGCGTACCGGGTGCCCCTGTTTGCCGAAGGTGTCCCAAAACACCACTGGGCACGCTTCGTTCTTGAAGTCATCGAGTTTGAGTTGTTCAACGCGCTCTTTGACCTTGCCCTTCAACTCGCCCGTCTGCGACAAGCCGGCGAGATCGCCTTTGACGTCGGACATGAACACCGGCACGCCGATGCGGCTCAACGATTCGGCCATGCGCTGCAAGGTGACGGTCTTGCCGGTGCCGGTTGCGCCTGCAATCAGCCCGTGGCGATTGGCCAGCGCGGGCAACAAACAAAGCTCATGTTCGCCTTGGGTGTCTTTCGCGATTAATAAAGGATCGGGCATGACGGTCTCCGTGATAAAATTTTCCCCATTGTAGCGCGGGTTCCGCAACTCCGAGGTAACTATGGCTGGGCATTCCAAGTGGGCAAATATTCAACACCGCAAAGGCCGGCAGGATGCCAAGCGCGGCAAAATTTTTACGCGGCTGATTAAAGAAATTACCGTCGCGGCGCGTATGGGCGGCGGCGATGCGGGCACCAATCCGCGCCTGCGGCTGGCGATGGACAAAGCCTACGCCAACAATATGCCCAAAGACAACGTTGAACGCGCGATCAAGCGTGGCACCGGCGATCTCGAGGGTGTGAATTACGAAGAAATCCGCTATGAAGGCTACGGCATCGGTGGCGCGGCGGTGATGGTGGATTGCATGACGGATAACCGTACGCGCACGGTGGCCGATGTGCGCTTCGCCTTCACTAAAAACGGCGGCAACATGGGCGCCGAGGGCTCGGTGGCGTTTTTGTTCAAGCATTGCGGGCAAATGGTATTCGCGCCCGGCACTAACGAAGAAAAATTAATGGAAGCCGCCATCGACGCCGGTGCCGACGATGTAGTGACGAATGAAGACGGCAGCATCGAAGTGATCACCGATCCGCACGAATTTCACACGGTGAAAGCCGGCATCGAAAAAGCCGGCTTCAAAGCGGAGATCGCCGAAGTGATCATGAAGCCAGGCACCGAAAACGCGTTGAGCGGTGAGGACGCGATGAAAATGCATAAGCTGCTGGATGCACTGGAAGCGCTGGATGATGTACAAGAAGTCTATACCAGCGCCGTACTCGATTTGCCCGAGTGAGTAACGCCGGCACCGTGCGCATACTCGGCATCGATCCGGGCTTGCGTGCCACAGGGTTTGGCATCCTCGAAAAAACCGGCAGTAAGCTCGTCTACGTCACCAGTGGTTGCATCCGCACCGCAACCGGCGAGCTGCCGCTACGCTTGAAAACCATACTCGACGGCCTCGCCGAAGTTATCGGCACCAATGCGCCGATGCAGGTGGCCGTGGAGAAAGTATTCGTCAACGTGAATCCGCAATCCACATTGCTGCTGGGTCAGGCGCGCGGTGCAGCGATCTGCGCGGCGGTCCTGCACAATTTGCCGGTTTCGGAATACACTGCGCTGCAAGTCAAACAAGCCGTGGTCGGCAACGGCCACGCCAAAAAAGAACAGGTGCAGGAAATGGTAAAACGCTTGTTGCGCTTGGCGGGCGATCCCAGCCCCGACGCCGCCGATGCGCTGGCGTGCGCGATCTGCCATGCGCATGGTGGCCAGGGACTCGGGCGTCTGGCAACGGCGGGTTATCGCGTCAAGCGCGGGAGACTCATTTGATCGGACGCATCACCGGCAAGCTGCAATC
>JAYUAH010000546.1:0-8894 GCA_043741415.1 Betaproteobacteria bacterium | reverse complement strand
CGGTCGCGGGGATGCGGTTTTTGTGCGCGTGCCCAGCATTCGCGGCCGACAATAAATTTTGCGTGGGGAAACAATAGTTTTAGCGGCCGGCCTTGCTGCCACGGCGCGAGTAATCCACCAGCGTGATCAAAGTGCAGATGCGACAACACCACCGCGTCGATGTCTTCGTGTGAGAACCCTGCTTTCGCCAGCGAATTGAGCAGCACGTGCTCGTCTTCCACCACACCGTAGCGCGATTTCAGTTTAGGCTCAAAAAAAGCGCCGATGCCGGTTTCAAATAGCACGCGCTTGTTGTTGATACCGGTAGCCAGCAGCGCGCGGCAGGCCAGCGGCACGCGGTTTTCCGCGTCGGGCGCGACCCAGCGCGACCACAACGCACGCGGTGCATTGCCGAACATGGCGCCGCCGTCGAGTTTTTGCGAATTACCAAGGATCGACCAGAGTTTGATCATTATTCCACCTTGACGTTGGCCGCGCGTGCGATTTGCAGGTAACGCGCCGCGTCGCTGCGCAGCAGTTCGTTGAATGCTTCGGGTGTGGAGGGCGCTGCGTTGATCGCCTGCGCTTTGAGGATGTCGCGCACGTCGGCGAGATTCAGCGCGCGCACGATTTCACTGTTTAGACGAGCAATCGCCGCAGCAGGTGCCGCGCTGGCAATGACCAGGCCGCTCCAGTTGATGGCTTCCATATCGGGCATACCCGCTTCGCGCGCGGTCGGTACCTCGGGTACCAAGTCATCGCGTTGGGGCGTGGTGACCATCAACAAGCGCAAGCGTTTCGAGGGCAGATAGGGTGCGGTTTCCGCGACGTTAATCAGCAGCATGGGGATATGGCCGCCCACGCCCGCCGCCGCGGCAGGGCCGCCGCCTTGATACGGCGCGTGCACCAGTTTGATGTTCGCCGCCGCCTGGAATGCTTCGCCCATTAAGTGATGACTGGTGCCGGGCCCGGACGTGCCGAAGGCGATGTCGCCGGGACGGCTTTTCGCCAACGCGATCAACGCCTTGATGGATTTAACCGGCAGCGACGGATTGACCGCGATGGTCATCGCCAGTGCAATCATCTGCGACACCGCTTTGAAATCGCGCGCAATATCGTACGGCAGCTTCGCACGCAACGCGGCATTGATGACGAAACTGGGCCCCGTCACCAGCAGGGTGTAGCCGTCAGCCGGTAGCCTCGACACATACTCGGTGGCGATGATGGTGCCGCCGCCGGGACGATTTTCCACGATCACGTTTTGTCCGAGCGGGCCACTCATGCGTTGCGCCAGTACGCGCGCGGTCACGTCAAACGATCCGCCCGCCGGAAAGGGCACGACCATGCGCACCGGCTTCGCCGGAAAAATTTGTGCGCTGGCTACCGCACTCCAAGCGCAGGCAACAAGGGCGGCGGCGACTCGCGGCGCGCGGGACGGGCAGATCATGTGCAGATTCCTTATGTAACGTAAGTATTTGATTTTATTGAATTTTATTTTCAAGAGACTACGGCATAATAGGGTCATTATTCTACTCGGACCACGGCGTGCATAAACGTTTACATAGCGGCTTAGCTAGAGGCTTATTCCATTTCCATTTCCATTTCAATATCTCATTAATGAGCTGCCAATTTTAATTCTGAAAACGACGAATAATTATTGATCTGATGAAATGGAATTGGTATAACACGCGGGAAATAATTTGACCGAGGTACGCAGTACCTCCCGGCGCGCGCCGAGTTCGTGTGTAATAAAAGGTAAATCCGCCTCCGCCGCGTGCGCACCGAGAAAACACGGAAACAATCCGTAGCGCCCTTCGTGCACCTCGAATGGGCCGGTGAAACCTTGTTTCGCCAGCGCCACCGCGTTGATCGCGACCGGCGTGCAGGCGCTTGGCCCAGGCGCCTTCCTGCGTCGGTTGCATATTGCCCGACGCCCACGACAGCGCAATACCCTGTGCCATCACCAGTTGTGCATGGGTGAGTTGCTGCAAACTTTCATTACGCGGCGAGTTCGCTCATCAGAGACTTGACGCTGTTCGCCGCGGCGAGGGTTTGCAGCCTATCGGCGAGGCGCGCGCATTTTTCCGCGCCACATCGATATTCAACTAAGTATTTGAATTTATTGAATAATTCGTTTTGGGTCATTGCTGTGTGATTAACCTGTTCAGTCAGCGTGACGCCGGCTTTGGTCTTAATGGTGACAATGGCACGGCGGCCCGCTTCCAGATCAGTCCAGTCATCGCGGCCGACAAAACGCACACGTTGCTGCATGGCGAGCGATGCGTCGTCCATCGCACCGGCCGGATCGTGCAGCTTGTAAAAATCGAGTTTGCCGTGCGCAGCGGCAATTGCGCACACCGTCAACGCGGAGATCGATGCGTGCCGCGTGGTCGGTATGCGCTTCAAGCCGCGCTGCGGGATTTGCACTTCGATTTCGGCAATGTCGTCGCCATGCAGCGCGTGCTTATCCATCAAGCTGAACAAGCCTTGCAGATACGTTTGATTGGGGCTGCCCACCGGATAACGCTTGTGCATGACATCGGTGATCGAGTGGTAACTGCCGAGATCTTTCAACAAATCAGTGCCCGCCTCCGGTGCACTCAAATACGCATCGAAAAAACTGTGCGAGCCGTCCAGGATATCCAATGGCGCGTGACAGCCCGCCTGCGCCAGCAGCGCCGCGGTAACCCCATTGCGATTGGCCGCACCCACCTGAAACGTTTTGCCCATGTGCGCGGGATCCTTGGTCATATTGTCGGGGCCGGCCGCCTGGTATGCGGCGAGGCACAGCGCCACCTCCATTTGTTCGGGCGTGAGTTTCAACAACAGCCCCGCAGCCACAGTGGAACTCATGGTGCCCACCACCGCCGTCGGATAAAACCGCCGCGCCACATAATCGCGCTCGCGATAAAAAATTGTCATCATGCGCCCGCCCACTTCATAGCCGAGCGCCACCGCGCGCAACACCTCGGCGCCGCTGGCCCCGAGCCATTGCCCGACGGTAAGCGCAGTGGGCACCGGGCCTGCAGCGACATGTCCGCCGACAGATTTGAGATGCACGGGATCGGATTCATTGCCATGCGCCATGCCGCCATTGGCCATCGCCGCGTTGACTACACTGGTGAGTCCGGCGTGGCCGATCATGGTGCATTCTGCCGTGCCGCCCATACGCCGCAAGAATTTGACGATGGATTCGACTTCCGGCAAGCGCGAACAGG
This sequence comes from Betaproteobacteria bacterium, assembly GCA_043741415.1. Taxonomy (GTDB): domain Bacteria; phylum Pseudomonadota; class Gammaproteobacteria; order Burkholderiales; family SG8-41; genus UBA5216. The sequence goes on along the minus strand of JAYUAH010000546.1, from coordinate 5,697 downwards.
CGATCATCGCGCCGACGGAGTCAAACACCACATCGACGGCTTTTTGTTGCACGGGTGGCTGCAGGTCTTGCCAGCGTTGGGTGCAGAGCCAGTGGGCGAGAGTTTGGGTGATGGTCAAGAATCGAATCCTGTTTGGTCGGATGGCGACTGTAGGTTGGGGTGAGCTTGCGAACCCCAACGCAACGCTGTGCGCTTTGCACTGTATCGATGAGCGCTAGTTCCGATGGGTGTTGGGGTTCCTGCGTCACCCCAACCTACACAAACTGAACAGCCCGCGTCACCGGCCCATAACTAAACGAGGTCGGCACAAACATCGAATGTATGCCCGCACCTCCCGCCACCACGATGTTCACCTGCGACGCATCATCCGCGACGCCGATATGATCCGCATCAGGAAATTGTTCAAACCAGCGTGAGCGCCGATGATGCAGCCCGCGCACCGTGCGTGCAACAAAACGTGACAACGGTATGCGCGCACGTTCAAAAACCGCTAGGCGGATCGCCGCTTTGTCGTAGCCATCACGCGCCAGCACGCCCGCATGTTCCGGCCCAATCACCAGCAGCGGCCCCGTCGGAAAAATCACATTGTTATGCCCCAGCGCGGTCATGCCGCCAATGAAGTGATCGAGTATCTCCGCACCGGTTTCGCAACCGTAGGTAAACAAATTGTGCCCCGGCGAGGCGCCGATCACCGTCACGGTGCTGTCGCTGGCTGCAAAGCCGCGCTCGACATGAAATGGCGGCCACGGACTATCCGCTTCATTCTCGGCGATGCAAAAGGTGAACTTGCCGCTTTGCCCATGCGTGGCCATATCGGTTTCGCCGGGCACATCGCCGCCGAGATTGCGCAACACCAGTTGCAGCGCGCGACCGATGCTGGCATTGGCGCGGCAGCCCGCGCCGAACACATTGCCCGCGGCGTTGAGGCCCAAGCGCTGCACCGCGGGGCCGTTGACGATGATCAGCGGCGTGGTGTTGTTGGTGGCCGTCTGTATGCCGTAGAGCCGGCAGTTTTCGTCGAGCACGGCTTCGACGGCTGCCAGCACCACCGGGAAATATTCCGCTTTACACCCGGCCATCACCGCGTTAATGGCGATTTTTTCAACGCTCACCACGCGCATGCGCGGTGGTATCGGCCCCAGCGTTTGACTGCGGTCGTGAGGTGTTTGCAACAGCATGGCATCCACTGCGGCGCGCGTCGGCGGCGTAACGGGCAGACCGTCGGTCCAGCCGTGGTCGAAGAAAAATTCTTCGATCACAACCGGATCGGCATTCAGTTCCAGAATATCCGGCAGTCGCGCAACGCCCTCGCTCGCCACCGGCGCAGAGCGCTCGGTCAACGCCGCTGCGAGCGCATGCACCGCCGCTTCCGCACGCTCAGTCACCGCTTGTTGCGAAGCCGTATGCATGGGATGCGGAATTTCCACCACCGGCAAATCGTCCATGCCGCGTCCTGCTGCCTGCTTGCGCGCGGCGTGTGAAAACGCCGTGCTGCACACCGTTACCGTCGGCACGCCCATTTGCTCCAGCTTCACCCCATCAGACACGCTGACGGAACAGGATGTACCTCAGTCGCCGAAGCCCTGTATGACGGCGTCGTAGTCTCCCAGTTGTGTGAGTTCGGTCGCCGAAAGATCATCTTTGGGCGCGAGCTTACGCACAACGCTGCCTGCCACCGCGCCATATTTTTCGCCGAGCAGCGCTTTCACGCGCGCAAGAAAAACATCCGCGTTGACTTTGCTGTTGTCGACGAACGCGATGCGCGCGTTGCGCAAGGCTGCAAGCTGCGGCGCCAGTGGTAAGCGCGGCGTGTCGTCGTAGATGACGGGATTCATGATGTTGATGGTCGCCATACGGTGCTCCTGCTCTTGCGAGCGAATAACTGTAAGTATTTGGTTTTAAACAATATTTTACTTCACCAACCCAAACGCTTTTAACGCAATGGTCAACTCTGCGAACTGTGCTTCCATCAGCCGCCGCGTGTCCGCGCTGTTCAAATAGGTGTTCTCGAAGTGATGCGCGGCGATATCTTTTTTCCAATCGTCCTGCTGCACCAGCTTGGCAAAAATGCCATCCCAATATTGCACCTGCGCGGCACTCATACCCTGCGGCCCGACCACGCTGCGCCAGTTGGATGACACCACCTTAACACCCTGCTCGATCCACGTGGGCACTGTGGTGAGCGCACCTGACTGTCGTTGCTCCGCAGCCACCGCGAGCATGCGCAGTTTGCCGCTGTGCGCATGCGGAATCACCGCGGCGCCCGGCGACACCATCACCTCGACATGGCCGCCCATTACCGTGGTGGCGACTTCGCTCGATGAATTGAATACCGCCACGCGCAGTTTGCGCACATCCACGCCGTTCGCGCTCGCGAGTTGCGCGATGGCGCTGTGGTTATGATTGCCCAGCGCATTGGCGAGCGCGAAGCTGACACCTTCTTTCTTGAGGCGCGCCACGAGATCCTTACCGGTTTTGAGCGGTGAGTCTGCGGCCACGGCGAAGGTGACGTACTCGGTGCCGATCTGCGCCAGCGGCGTCAGATGCGTATGGTTGACCGTGGTTTTGCCGAGAATGAAGTTGGTCAACAGCGTGGGCGATACCACCAGCAAATGATGGCCGCTGCCCGCGTGCTGCACCAGGTACGCCGCAGCGACTGCGCCACCGCCGCCGACTTTGTTCAACACCGTTGCGGGGCGTTCGAACAGTTTCTTGTCCTGAAACAAGCGCTGCACCAGACGCGCGGTGGCGTCGCTGCCGCCCCCGGGCGCGGTGCCAACGATTAGTTCAACAGTGCGGTCGGGGTGCCAGTCCGCGGCGTGGGTTGCCGCAGCCATGAACAGCAAAGCCGCGATTCTTACGTACTGAATCATTTCACTGCGCCAACATACCCATAAACTCATGCACCGGCGTAGCCTCCAGCCGCGCGCCATCATCACACAGCGCCAGTATCGCTTTCACGCGTTTGCCTGAATAGCGCCGCACCAGGCTGCGCTCGAACTTCGCACGCAACACGCCGCCCGCCTCTGTCAATCGCCGCGGATGGCCGAACGGAAACTCCACTTCCACCTTCGGCGTGCGCGAGCCGTCTAGGAAGGTGACTTGTATCGCATTAGCACTCGAACGTTTTTTTGGATCGGTAAATTCACGCGTGTAACGGTGATCTTCGGTCACGGTCATTTTCGCGCGCAAAGCATCGATGCGCGGATCAGCCGCGAACGCATCTTCGAAATCCGCCGCGTCGAGCGTGCCGTGTATCAAGCCCACCGCCACCACATACTGCACACTGTGATCGCGATCGGCGGGGTTATGCAGCGGCCCGGTTTTGTCCATGATGCCCATCAGCGCGCGTTGGCTGTGAATATCGATGCGTTGTATGTCCGTCAGACGATCCTTCACCAACGCATGCAAGCGAAACGCACACTCCACCGCCGACTGCCCGTGCATACCCGCCGCGACAAATTTGAACATGGAGTTTTGGATCACGTAATCGCCGTAGGTACGCTGAAACCTGAAAGGTTGCCCGTCACGATGGCGATCATAAAAGCCCCACTTTTTCGCACTGAGCACGGTCGGGTAACCCATCTCCCCCGCCATCGCCATGCGCGCGAGACGCACGCCTTCCGATACCGCATTACCTGCCGCCCAGCTTTTGCGCCAACCGGCATTGGGCGCCTGACGGTAGACGCGCAGGCTGGTATCGATCCACGCGTTCGACACCGCGTTGATAATTTCATCGCGCGTGCCGCGCATCAGGCGCGTGACCACCGCCGCCGTCGCCACGCGCGAGAGCATGGTGTGATCCACACCCATGGCATTAAAATCATTTTCAATCGCGATGCAGCCCTGGATTTCGTAGGCCATGATCAGCGCTTCGAGCACATCGCGCATGGTGAGCGGCGCGCGCTGGCTCGCGGCACGCTCACGACTCAACGCATCGGCCGCAGCCAGTATGCCGCCGAGATTATCCGAGGGGTGGCTGCCCTGCGCCGCGGTGAAGGTGTCGTTGAAATCCAGCCAGCGAATCATGCTGCCCAAATCAAACGCCGCTTTCACCGGGTCCAGCACGAACAGCGTGCCGGGCACGCGCGCGCCGTGCGGCACCACCGTGCCCTGCATCACCGGGCCGAGCAGCTTGGTGCAAGCGGGATAGTCCAGCGCATCAAGCGCGCACGCCAGCGTGTCGGTCAGGCGCAGGCGCGCGATGTCGAGCACCTTGCGATTGCGCGCACGATAACCGAGCACATAGTCGGCAATGTCGACGAGTTCGCGGTCGGGACCGCTGCGGATATTGGATTTGACTTCGGCGCTCATCAGGCAAGGCTCTTGAGTGATACGAAAGTCTCGCCATGCTAAAGCGGGTGGCCTGCCGCTTCAATCAAATCTTGTAACGCGCTTGTCCACATGACGGAGAGATGGTTGCGCACGGCCGCGCTGCTACACTAGCATGCAACGCATTGTGAGGAATGCTGCATGTTTGTACGCCGTAGTCTTGCTGTGTGGCTCGCCGCTGGTTGTTATGGCGCGCTCGCCCATGCTCAGCCATACCCGCAAAAAGCGGTGCGTATTATCGTGCCGTACACGCCGGGCGGCGCCACCGATATTCTGGCGCGCTTGCTCGCCGCCAAATTCACAGAATCCATGGGCCAGCAATTCATCGCCGAGAATCGCGCCGGCGCCGCGGGCTTGGTGGGCGCGGAGCTGGCGGCGCGCGCCGCACCCGACGGTTACACGCTGTGGCTCGGGCAGGCGAGCAATCTCGCGATCAATCAGCATTTGATGAAAAAAATTCCCTACGATCCGCTGCGCGATTTCACGCCGATTACGCTGGTGGCGACTTCGCCCAATCTGCTGGTGGTACATCCTTCGCTGCCGGTGCGTACGATCAGGGATTTAATCGCGGTCGCCAAAGCCAAGCCCGGCGTGATCAACTACACTTCGTCGGGCAGTGGCAGCCCCGGCCATCTCGCCGCCGAGTATCTGAAAAAGCTCGCGGTGATCGACATGGTGCACATACCGCAAAAGGGCGCCGCACCCGCATTGATGGATGTGATCGCTGGCCATGCCGATCTGTATTTCACCTCGCCGATCTCCGCGCAGCCACATGTCAAAAGTGGACGCGTGCGGCAAATCGCGGTCACCAGCGCCAAACGCTTTCCGCCGTTGCCCGAGGTGCCCGCAGTTGCCGAGGCTGGATTCCCGAATTTCGATATGGCGTCGTGGTGGGGCTTGCTCGCGCCTGCGGGGCTGCCGAAAGAAATTCTCGCGCGCGTGCACGCGGAAACGTTGAAGGCGGTGGAACAGCCCGACACCAAGGACAAGCTGACCGCGCAAGGCATTATGGTCATCACCAACACGCCGGAGCAATTTGCGGCGTACATACGCAGTGAAATCGTCAACTGGGGCCGCATCGTCGCGGCCTCTGGCGCACGTCTCGATTAAGGAACAACTATGCTGCTCGGAAAAGCCGTGATGATCAACTGGACCAATGTCGCGCCCGAAAACCGGCCTGCGTACGACGCGTGGCAGTGCCGCGAACACATGGTGGGGCGTGTCGCCATCCCCGGCTTTTTGCGCGGGCGGCGCTATATCGTGGCTTTTGAGGATAGCGCGCAGCGTGATTTTCTGACACTGTACGAAGTGACCGATCTGTCGGTATTGACCGGCGCGGATTATCTCGCCAAGGCGAACAAACCC
>JAYUAH010000545.1:0-3830 GCA_043741415.1 Betaproteobacteria bacterium | reverse complement strand
CCAAAACTCGACGAGAAAAACGTCTTGCCCAGCGGCATCTGCACCTGCCCGCCTTCGCCCAGCGCAGCAAACAGTTTTTTCGCCTCGTCGTCGTTGCTCGCGTTGAGCGACAGCGAAAAACCCTGAAAATTCGGTTGCCCTGTGCAACGCCCGTCAGAGGCCATCACGGTGGTCTCGCCGATGCGAAACGCGGCGTGCATGATTTTGTCGCCGGCATTCGGCGGACACATGCCAGGCTGCTGCGGCTCGGGACTGTCCTTGTAGCGCATCATCATGCCGACTTCCGCGCCCAGTGCCTGCTTGTAAAAAGTAAGCGCCTCTTCGCAACGGCCCTCTAAAAACAAATACGGTTCGACTCGCATGGTGTGCTCCTTAGGTTAGGGTTGGTCGTACGCCTGTTGCAGTTTCTGTATATCGAGCTTGCTCATTTGCATTAGCGCCTGCATCACGCGCGCTGATTTTTGCGCGTCGGGACCACTCAGCAATGTCGGCAGCACGGTCGGCACGACTTGCCACGATACGCCGAATTGATCTTTCAGCCAGCCGCAGCGCTGCGCGTTTGCATCACCGCCTGCGGCGAGTTTGTCCCAATAATAATCCACCTCTTGCTGTGATTCGCAGTTCACCACAAACGACACCGCTTCGCTGATTTTGAAATGCGGGCCGCCGTTAAGCGCAACGAATTTCTGACCGTCGAGATCGAATGCCACGGTCATCGCCGAGCCTTGCGGCTGGCCGCTCACTGCAGCGGCTTCCTTGCCATAGCGCGCGATAGTGACGATGCGCGCGTTCTTGAATACCGACACGTAATAATTCGCGGCGGCTTCGGCCTGCTTATCAAACCACAGAAAGGGCGTGATTTTTTGCATGAGGCGTCATCCTTTCGAAAAAACTTACATTAACGTAAGTATTTGTTTTTAAACAATTATTTTACTGCGCTGTTGATCAGGCAAACCCTCGATCTCGCGCACCTGCCGCACTTCGACGGTGCCGATATTCGCGCCCGGTATGCGCGCCGCGATACTGATGGCCTCTTCAAGATTGTTGGCGTTCACCAAAAAATAACCCGCGACTTGCTCGTGCGTTTCGACAAACGGCCCGTCGGTGACGAAGCGCATGCCGTCGCGCACTTACACTTTGGCGGCGGTCGAACTCGGGTGCAGCGGCGACGCATCGATGTATTGCCCGACCGCGTGCAATTGATGCGTTACCTGCACCGATTCCGCCAGCATATCCTTGCGTGTCGATTCGCTGATGCGACCGAACGCAGTCTCGTTGGTGTGAATCAGCAACAGGTATTTCATGACGACGTCTCTATTTATTTTTGCGCGTTGCGCGTTGCACGCTGCCTGCGCGCGCTGAAGATCTTCCTGCGCCCTTCGCTCAGGCCTCAGCGCGTCGCCAAAACGAAATCTTCCGGCGCACGAATCTGGCGAATCTCAAATTCGCCGCCGTCCGCATGCGTATTCGGGCAGCGCTTGAGCCACTCCATCGCCTCGGCCTTTGATTTGCAATTCCATATCCAGAATCCGGCAGCCAGTTCCTTGGTTTCCGCAAACGGCCCATCGGTGACCGTGCGCTTGCTGCCGGAGATGCGCACACGCGCACCTTCAGCGCTGGGATGCAGCCCTTCACAAGAGACCATGATCCCTGCTTTGACCAGTTCCTCGTTATATTTAACCATCGCATCGACCAACGCAGCGCCCGGCGGCACGCCCGCCTCGCAACTCTTGCTCGCCTTGACGATCACCAGAAATTTCATATCATATCCTTTTGATTTTAAAAAATATTTAACCGCTCGTCCTGCAAATTAAGATCAGCGTCTACACCCTCTAGTCGATTGGCCGCACAGCCATTCGACATTCGCCGAAAATATTTTTCAGGCTTTTTTCAGACCCGCCAAGCGGCGCTCGATAAAGCGCCGCTCCGGTTCCAACTGCGTGAGTTGCAAGGTGCGCTCGTACGATAAACGCGCTTCGGCATCGCGGCCGAGGCGCCGGCACAGATCGGCGCGCGCGGCGTGCGCCAAGCGATAGTCGTCGAGTTCGCCGCGTGCCAATAGCGCATCGATCAACGTGAGACCGGCAGCGGGACCATCGCGCATCGCCACCGCCACAGCACGATTCAATTCCACCACCGGCGACGGTTGCGTTTGCAGCACCACATCGTAGAGCGCGACGATCTGCGGCCAATCAGTGGCCGCGGCACTCGGCGCTTCGGCGTGCACCGCCGAAATCGCCGCCTGCAATGCATAAGTACCGCCGTCGCCTGCAGCTAGTGCGCGCTCCACCAGTGCCGTGCCCTCGGTGATCATGCCGCGATGCCACAGCGCGCGATCCTGCTCTTCGAGAATAACAATGTCACCCGCCGCCGATACGCGCGCGACGCGGCGTGATTCGTGCAACAGCATCAGCGCGAGTAGTCCCATGGCCTCGGATTCAGGCAGCAACTCGACCAGCAGCCGCGCCACGCGTATGGCTTCGCCCGACACATCGTGACGCGTGAGCGATGCACCCGACGACGCCGAATAACCCTCATTGAACACCAAATAAATCACCCGCAGCACGCTGTCGAGCCGCTCCGGCAGTTCATCCGCCGTCGGCACCTGATACGGAATTTTGGCGTCACGTATCTTGGCTTTTGCGCGCACGATGCGCTGCGCGATGGTGGGCGCGCCGGTGAGAAACGCGCGCGCAATTTCCTCAGTGGTGAGGCCGCACACCTCGCGCAGGGTCAGCGCCACCTGCGCATCCGGGTGCAGCGCCGGATGGCAGCAGGTGAAAATCAGGCGCAGCCGGTCGTCTTCGATATCTTCGGCTTCCACTTCACCAGGTGCGGCAATGTTTGCAACCGCCTCGTCATCGAGCGGGGCGAAGCGCGTGTCGCGGCGCAGCTTGTCGATGGCCTTGAAGCGCCCCGCCGATACCAACCAGGCGCGCGGATTCGCGGGCACCCCTTCGCTGGGCCATTGCTCAACAGCCGCGCGAAAGGCATCGTGCATCGCCTCTTCCGCCTGATCAAAATCGCCGAGCAACCGTATCAGCGTGGCGAGCACGCGCCGCGATTCGGCGCGATAGACCGCGTCTACCGCCGCGCGCGCATTATCCGCGCCAGTTATCTGCTGCGCCATGATGGTCTATATGCGCCTCGACGGCAGCAGTGGATTTGACACCGGCGTAACGCGCGCTGTCGTTGATGGTCAATGCATACGCCGCACCGCGCGGAATTTGCACCACGTCGCCCGCGATCACCTGTTTTTTCTCGCCGGCCACTTCGGCTTGTATGGCACCGTCGATCACGTAGAAAAAATATTCATGCGGCGCAGCGATTGCAGCCTCGGTGTGTCCCGCGGGCGATTCGATAAAACCGAATGACAGATTCGTGCCTTCCACCCATTGCTCGTGATGCCCCGACGCACGCGGCGCTTGCAGCGACTCGATCATCGGGTAATAACAGCGGCCGAGACCATCGAGTATCGCTTGCGAATTCTGCGCGTCTTTTTTCTCGCCTGGATATTTGCCGGCGGCAAAGTCGCGCGCGACTTCGGTGGCGGAGCGCGCTTGTTCGGGCAGCGCTTCATCCTCCGACGCGCCGATCAAAGTCCAGGTGCGATCCTTGATGTAAAGATAAATCAAATCGCCGTCTTCGCAGGCGGTGAAACCGTGGCGCGCGTACGGCGGCATGTGCACGAACGTGCCGGGCTTGACGATGCGCCGCTCGCGCCCCACCAGCGCATTGATCTTGCCCGACAGCGGAAACGCCATCAGCTCGTTCGGGTGATAGTGCAAAGTCGAACCGGTGCCGGCTTTTTTGGTGACGATGCGAAAGTA
>JAYUAH010000544.1:0-8908 GCA_043741415.1 Betaproteobacteria bacterium | reverse complement strand
GTGCCGATGCGATACGCGCGTGGCGCGACTGGACGCCGCCGGTGACTTTTCCCGCCATCGACGCCGCGCGCGTCGGTGAAGCAAAAAAATTGCTCGCCGCCGCCAACGCCAAACAGTTAAACGAATTCGATGCGTGCCGCGTGTTTGCGGCGCTCGGCGTGAATCAGGCTTCGACTGCCGTGATCAAATCGCCGGATGAAGCGGCCACCGTGCAGTATCCGGTAGTCGCGAAAATTCTCTCGCCCGATATCGCGCATAAAACCGACGCCGGCGGCGTGGTGCTGAACATCGCGGATGCCGCGGCGCTGAAAACCGCGGCGCGCGACATCCTCAAGCGCGTGGGCAAAAAACATCCCGACGCCAAAATCAACGGCATCCTGGTGCAGCGCATGGAGAAGGGCCTCGCCGAAATCATTCTCGGCTTCAAGCGCGATCCGCAAGTGGGCCCGGTGGTGCTGCTCGGCATCGGCGGCGTGCTCGCCGAAATTTACAAAGATTTCGCCGCACGACTCGCGCCGGTTTCCGTGGACGATGCGGTGACAATGATCGAGCAGGTGAAAGGCCTCGCCACCATCCGCGGTTATCGCGGTATGCCCAAAGGCGATTGCGCCGCGCTCGCAAAAACCGTGAGTGCGTTTTCGCAGATGGCGTTTATCGACAGCATCGCCGAGGCAGAAATTAATCCGCTGATCGTCAAGCGTGAGGGAGAAGGCGTGGTGGCGGTGGATGGGTTGATTGTGCAGTAATAACGAAGTAAGTATTTGTTTTTAAACAATATTTAAGATTTCGTTGTGCGCCGGCGGCCGGCGAGGAACGCAATGATAGCGAGTGCTTGCAGCAGCGCCGCGCCAGCGAACAGCGCGGGCGCTGCACCAGACGCGACGCCGCTTGATGCCACGCTGAATTCCCGGATCAAGCCGAATATTGCCGGCGCAATCGCATAGCCGCCTTGCGCGATGCCGACGATCAGTGCCGCGACGCGCAGCACATCGTCTTTCACGAATTCAACCTGCGCGATGAGTGGCGGCAGCGAAACTGCAATGCCAAATCCGGCGCCGAACAAGATGACGCCGAGCAGCAGCAGCGGCACGCTCGTTCCTGCTGCAACTATGAATGCGATACAACCCGCGAGCTGCGCGGCATAACCCACGCAGGCAACCAGCCGCCGGTCCGCGCCCAGCGGCATCAGCCAGCCGAGTAGTGTGCGGCCCGCAATGGCCATCACGGTCACCAACGCCAATGCCCAGCCAGCCTGCTGCGCGCCGAGCGGGTGAGCCAGCAACGAGTAAAGATGCGCGGTCAAACCGATTTGCGCAAACAGCCCCAGGCTCATGCCCGCAGCCAGCGTGATGAACTGGCGATCACGCCACAGTAGCGCGCCCGGCAGCGGCCGCGCGTGCGGCGAGGTGACAATGGCCGCCGCTGCGCCGGGTGCGTCGCCATCGGGCTGCACGCCCATCATTTGCGGCGTGCGCGAAAAAACCCGCGCGGACAATATCCACACGGTAACGAACATGATCGCCGCGATAACCATGGTTGCCGCGGAAAATCCGAGTGCGGCAATAGCGGCCACCCACAGCGGCGAGAAAATAATGCCGCCGACGCTGCCGCCGTTGTACGCCATGCCGAGTGCCGCCGGACGCGCGCGCACGAACCATGGCGAGACGATGGCGTTTAAGGCCGCTGCGCTCATCGTGCCCCAGCCCGCGCCGCTCAAAACCGCCGCGACGAAGAGGTGCCACGGTGAGGTTGCGACTGCCCACCCCATGATGCCTGTAGCCATCGCCAACGCGCCGGCCTTGGTTACGCTGGCTGCGCCGAAGCGACGGTAGAACGCCGGCAAATTGGCGCCGGTGATCGCGCCCACCAGATAGTGCACGCTGATCGCCATCGAAATCAGCACCAGCGACCAGCCGCGTTGCTCGCGGATGACGCTGAGGAAAATCGGCGGGCCGTAGAAGCCCAATCCCCAGCCGAAGGCGCCGAGCACGAATGCCGCTCGAACCACGTGCCAGCCGTAAAATGTTTTCTTGCCCATGCCGATCATCATTCGCGTAGGCGTCTCCATTCAGCCGGCATTCTGCGGCCCTACTGCTAAAAGTGATACGGCGCAGGCCGAAGCATGGGCCGAACGAACGGCGTAAGCTTGCGTCATCGCAACAGGGAATGAACCATGGCCAGCAACGCCCGCTTTGCCGAAATCGCTGCCATCGCGGGCGATCTCGCACGTGCCGCGATGCTGCATGCCTTGATGGACGGACGCGCGCTGACCGCATCCGAGCTGGCGCGGGCTGCGCGCGTCACGCCGCAAACGGCGAGCGGTCACCTCGCGCGCATGACCGTCGCGGGTTTGTTACGCGTGGAGCAACAGGGGCGTCATCGCTACCACCGGCTTGCCGCGCCCGCGGTGGCGCAGATGGTGGAGAGCATTATGCAAGTAGCATCAAACCTGGAATCGCTGCGGCCGCCGCCGGTGACCGGCCCGCGCGATGCGGCCTTGCGCGCGGCGCGCACCTGCTACGACCATTTAGCTGGCACGCTAGGCGTGGCACTTGCGGACGCCCTGGTGAACGGCGGTCACGTGGCGCTGGCAGCCGATGCCGGCGTAGTCACTGACACGGGCATCGCGCTGTTCAAACGCATCGGCATTGAGTTGCAATCCCTTTCGGCAACTAGCGGCAAGCGCACGCGCGTGCTGTGCCGGCCGTGCCTGGATTGGAGCGAACGGCGGCCGCCGCTCGCGGGCGCCGTCGGCGCGGCGCTGTGTGCACGCAGCTTCGAACAAGGCTGGATACGCCACATCGATGGCACGCGTGCAGTGAGCATCACGCCGAACGGACAGCGCGTGTTTCGCGAGGTGATTGGGGTACAGCCTTACTCTGCGGCGCCAGCGCGGTAAGTATTTGCTTTGAGCGCGTTTTCGTAGTGGGCATTCATCGACGGTATTGCGAAGGCGCGTAGCGCAACTGCCGGGGCGCGGCGCTCAGACGCTGGGTGACGCCCAATCATCCGTGGCGATGATGCCGCCGTCCGTCCAGGTCCATTCGATCTTGCGGTAGGTAAACGCTACGTCCTCATACTCCGCGTATTTCGCCAAGTCGGGGTTTTGGTTATTCAGCATCCTGAACGTGATGTTGGAAATATTCGCGTTGGTTAGCTTGACGGTGTAATGCTGTTTCTCCGCGCCTTTGGCAAAGACCCGAAAGAACTGCAATTCCCATTCAGTGATGTTCTCGTTATTCACCAACACGTTGTAGAGCAAGGGTGAGCTTTTGTCGACTTCCTTGGTAATGACAAACGGTTGGTGCACGCGCCTGCCGGTGGCCTGCCCCGACGCCGCATCGTGCGGACTGGCAATGTCATGATTGGCCGCAATCACCGAGATTTTGCCTTCGCGTCCCTTTTGCGTCACCGAGCCCTTGATGTCGCCCTGCTTCTGTCCCTTTAACCTTAGATACGCGTTCAACGCCATTGTTGTTCTCCTTGGTTGTTGAGCAGGAAAATAAAACGCTTTGATTCACTTGAGGTCACTGTATCGGCGCACTATCAGGCCGTCAATCACGTGGCGAGTAGCGCTGCGCGAGCGCAGGTGTTTTATGTTCGCATCATCAGCATCCATGTGCGTATCAACTCGCGACTCGGTGCTTGCGGCGGGCGCGGATCGGATCGGATTTGCGCCGTGCGCCGCGTTTTTATCCGGCGACGATATCGCCGTAAATATTTGATTTTAAAAGATATTTTGTGACGTGCCCGCGCGCGCTGGGGGCCTTGTGGATTTCCGCTTTGAGCAAGGCATCGCCCAGCGTGGCGTCGCACAAGGCGATTTGATCCACCAGCAATTCACGCAAGATGCTGTGCGGGCTGGCGGCGGGCAGCGACAGGCGCGCTTCGCTGTCCGGGCCTTCGGTCACCACTTTCATGCCGAGTGAGCGCGCGATGTGCATGATGGCGCCATTTTCGGAGAGGCATTGCATGAACAACACTTTGATGCCGCGATTGCGCGCGTGCATGGCCGCGCGGGCCACCAGCGCGGAACCGACGCCACGTCCGCGTGCGGGCTCAAGCACCGACACGCCGATTTCCGCGTGGTTGTTTTCCAGCGCCAGATGCGTGATGCCGTCGAACTGCATGCCTTTACCGCGCACGCCGAATGCGGCGTCACGCGAGAAATCGATGTCGCTGACGTAGCGCTCGATGGTGGCGTCGCGTGCGGTAAAGCCGAAGCGCAAGCGGCGATCTTCGGTGCCCAGCGACAGAAAATGTGTGCGCATTGCGGCGCGGTTCGATTCGTCAAGTCTGACGGTATGCATGATGTTTTCCTTTTAGATAATGCCAATGGCCAACACAATGACGCCGGGTATACTACTGCTAGTGCGATGCACTATTTGTAACATTTACGTAAATAATTTGTATATAAATAATATATTATATACAATGACTTAGCTTGAATTATAGCGAATTTATTGCGTTGCAGCAAATATAACTTGTCACGGATAGCCTGAGCAAATCTCATGCGGGGGGCGGTCGCGTCGTTGCCCAGCACCGGCACCTGCGCCGGGCGGGCAAATCAGAATTTGTAGTGCGCACGCAGCGCAGCGTATTGCGCGCAGGCGAACTCGCGCACTAATCACGCACTAACCACGCACTAATCAATCTGCGCGTTCGAATCCTTCACCGCTTTGGCCCACTTGGCGATTTCCGCGTGCACAAAGCGCGCGAGTTCCGCAGGCGTGGACGGCTCAACCTCGGCGCCTTCATCGGCGAGGCGCTGACGCATCTCCGGCGTATTCAGCGCTTTGATGATTTCGGCGTTGAGCCGGTTGATGATCGGCTGCGGCGTGCCCGCAGGCGCGACCACGCAATACCACGAGGTTGCTTCAAAGCCCGGCACACCTGCTTCAATCATCGTCGGCACATCGGGTAGTGCCGAAGAACGTTTGCCACCCGACAACGCCAGCGCGCGCACCTTGCCGCCCACGTGCAATTGCTTGCTCGACGGAATTTGCGCCACCATCATGTCAATCTCGCTGCCCATCAACGCCACCATGCCCGGCCCGCCGCCTTTATACGGCACGTGCACCATAGTGAGCTTGGCCGCGCTCATCAACATCGCGCCGGTCAAGTGATTGGAACTGCCGTTACCCGACGACCCATATGTCATTTTCCCCGGCCGTGATTTCGCCAGCGCAATAAACGCCTGCAGCGATTTCGCCGGCGAGCCCACCGGCACCACGATCACCAGCGGCACTTTCGCCACCAGCGAAATCGGCGCGAAATCCTTCTCCGGATTAAACGGCAGCTTCTTGCCATACAGGCTGACGTTGATCGCCATCGGACTCACCGGTGCGAGCAATATGGTGTAACCATCGGCCGGCGATTTGGCCACGATGTCCGCGCCGATATTGCCGCCCGCGCCGGGACGATTGTCGGCGATCACGCTTTGTCCGAGAGAATCGGTCAGCTTCAATGCCAGCGTGCGCGTGAGCAAATCGGTGGCGCCGCCGGGTGCATAGGGGGCGACGAAGCGGATGGTTTTTTCGGGGTAGCGTTGGGCGGTGGCGTAGTGTGGGGCGAGCGCAATTGCTGCTGCAGATAGTGCCGCGAATAGGGGCTTCATGGGGATTCCGATTGTTGCGGCGGTAAACGAGATCGGCGAGTGTACTCAAGAATGCCGCCTTTGGTTTTACATTCATCGCATCGGGACGCAAAAAATTAAATAAAACAAATGTTTATGTAAGTGTGGTCAGTGCGCGGTTCTGCGGCAGAAAAAAGTGTGCTCGTTCGCCTGCTATCATTCCACTATTAAACAGGGAGAACCGTCATGCTGATGCACCAACTCGCCGACTACGCGATCAAAGAACAAACGTCCAAGCTACCCGCCGAGGTGATCCACCACGCGAAGCGCGCGGTGATCGATTGGTATGCGGCGATGCTGCCGGGCAGCATCATCGCGCCGGCAACGTTGCTGGAGTTGGCATTTGCAGACGATCTGGATCGCGGCAAGGCACGCCTTGCACGCGGGCGGCGCGCGACCATGCGCACTGCCGCTTTGATTAACGGCGCGGCATCGCATTCGGTGGAGTTCGACGATATTTATCGCGATGCGGGTTATCACCCTGGCAGTCCGACGATTTCTGCCGCGCTGGCGGCAGCGCAGGGCACAGGCGCCAGCGGCGAGCGTTTTTTGCGCGCGGTGATTGTGGGTTATGAAACTTCCACGCGCATCGGCGAGGCGGTGATGCCGTCGCACTACAATTTTTGGCACACCACCGGCACCGTCGGCAGTTTCGGCGCGGCAGCGTCGGCGGCCACCGCGATGAACCTGAATCGCGAGCAGTGGATGCACGCGGTGGCAACCGCGGGCACCTTCGCAGCCGGCCTGCAGCAGGCGTTTTTGTCGCAGGCGATGAGTAAACCTTTGCACGGCGGACACGCGGCCGATGCAGGAGTGCTCGCGGCGATGGCGGCGTCAAAGGGCGTGACCGGCGCGCTCGACATCATCGAGGGCAAAAAGGGTTTCGGCGCGGCGATGAGCGTCAACCCCAATTGGTCGAAAGTCACCCAGGGCCTCGGCACGGATTACCACATCAATCACATGACGTTCAAAGCGCATGGCTGCTGCGGCCACACGTTTCCGTCGATCGATGGCGTGCTGCATCTGGTCAACGAGCACAAACTGATGGCGCGGGACATCAAAATAATCACGCTCGCCACTTACAAAGCCGGCCTCGATATCATCGACAACGCCACGCCCGAAGGCGAGTATCAGGCGAAGTTCAGCCTGCAATACACCGTGGCGCATGCGGTGGTGTACGGCAGCGTGCGCCTGAATGCATTTATGCCGGAGCGCATGTCGGACCCGGCGGTGCGCGAGCTGATGAGCAGAATTGTGTGCGTGGCGGACCCGGTGTTGTCGAAGGGCTATCCAGGCCAGCGCGCTTCGCAAGTCGATATTGAATTGGTGGATGGCCGCAAGCTCTCGCACTTTCAGCCTTATCGAAAGGGCGATCCGGAATTGCCGTTGACGGATGACGAGTTGAACGCGAAATTTATGGAGTTGGCCGAGCCGGTGCTAGGTGTTGCGGGTTCAAAGCGCTTGCTCGAACAACTGTGGAATCTGGACAAATTACCGACGGCGGAGTTTGAAATTTTGGGTGGGGATTTGCGGGCTGCGGGTTAAATGAGATTGCGCCATTCGACAAGCTAAGGGCGAACGGTAATTTTGGGAGCCGTTCGTGGTGAGCTTGTCGAACCATGGGCGGTGGGCCCAACCATTTTGATAACTGTTCTTAATCCGCCGTCACCCTAATCGCCTTAACCAGCTTCCCCCACCGCTCCAACTCCGCACGCATCAACGCACCGAATTCATCCGGCCCCATCGTCGCCGGTTCCGCGCCGTTCTGCTGAATGAAAGTTTGCATCTCGGGGCTGCTGATTACGCGCGTGATGTCCTGATGCAGGCGTTGCACGATGGGCGGCGGCGTTTTTGCGGGGGCGACGATGCCTACCCATTGCGACACATCAAAGCCCTTCAGTCCCTGCTCGTCAAGCGTGGGCACATCCGGCAACACCGGCGAGCGTTTGAGCGTGGTCAAGCCGATGGCGCGAATTCTGCCTTGCTTCATCATCGGGGCAGCATTGGTCACGCTGGTGCAATACATCTGTGTGTGCCCCGCCACGGTGTCAATCATCGCTGGCCCGCCGCCCTTGTACGGGATGTGCAGCATGTTGATGCCCGCCATGTTCAACAATAATTCCGTGCACAAATGCGGCGTGCCGCCCGTGCCAGACGACGCAAAGCGCAGCTTGCCGGGATTGGCTTTGGCCAGCGCAATCAACTCCTTGAGGTTTTTCGCCGGCACGGAAGGGTGCACGACGACGATGTAGGGCACGACAGCGAACATAGCCACCGGCGCAAAATCGCGCAGCGTGTCGTAACCCAACTTGGGATAGACGAAGGGCGCGATGGTCAGCGGGCCGGTGGCCGCCAACAGCAGCGTGTAGCCGTCGGGCGCCGACTTCGCCACCATCTCCGAACCGACGGTGCCGGCCGCCCCCGAACGATTGTCGAAAATTACTTGCTGCCCCAGCGGCTCCGACAAGCGTTGCGCCAACGCGCGGCCCAGCACGTCATTCACACTGCCGCCCGCGGGGAAGGGCATGATAATACGCAGCGGGCGAGTGGGGAAATTCTGCGCTGCCGCAGGTAGCGCGCTGCATAGCGCCAACAAGGCCGTAATCGCAACTCTGCACAGTGTCATCGCGTCTCCTCTCGATCCGGGGCTGCGGTAAATATAGACCAAAAGAGACGCCGCTGCTCGCGCCTTGTAGCGAGCGTGGCGCGTTGTCCGGCATAATGTTCTCACCCTTCATGAGGATCAACACCATGCCGCAGCCCTGCATCAAAGTCGAAGTCAACGACTTCATCGCCGTCGTTACCATGGACCGTCCGCCGGTCAATGCGCAAAATGCGCAGTTCCGCGAGGAGATGATCGAAGCGTTCGATTCTTTCAGCGACCGCGACGATGTGCGCGTAGCTATCCTGACCGGCGCGGGCAAAGTGTTTTGCGCGGGCGCGGATATCAAAGAGCGCATCGGCCTGGTCAAACAGCCGGGCGATTACTGGCGCCACAATCGCGGTGCGCGCGAATACTCGAACGCCATCCGCGAATGCAAAAAGCCGGTGATTGCCGCGGTGAACGGCGCAGCACTCGGTGCGGGCTTCGGCGTGATGTCTTCGTGCGACATCATGCTCGCCTCCGACAATGCGGTATTCGGCATGCCGGAAATCGATGTGGGGCTGGCCGGCGGCTGCGCTTTTATTTCGCGCCTGTTCAGCAAATCGCGCGGCCGGCGCATGGTGTTCACCGGCGAGCGCTTCACCGCGCAGGAGTTGTATCGCCTCGGC
>JAYUAH010000543.1:0-3833 GCA_043741415.1 Betaproteobacteria bacterium | reverse complement strand
GCAGTAAGCGATATCCGGCTTGACCTTGCGCACACTCTCGTAATCAAGACCCAAACGCACCATGGCTTGCACGCGTGCGTTGTGCACCAGGGCGTCGGCCGTTGCGGCCAGACGCAGAAACGCATCACGCCCCGCCGGCTCTTTAAGATTAATGGCGATGGCGCGCTTGGCGCGATTGAGCACCATGAAGGTGCAGCCCATGCCCGCGTTGCGTTGCGGGCCGGTGTAGCGGCGCGCTTCGCCCTCTACCGGTTCAATCTTGATGACGTCCGCACCGAGGTCGCCGAGGATACGCGTTGCGTACGGCCCAAGCAGCACGCTGGTGAGGTCGAGTATGCGCATGCCCGCCAGCGGGCCGGTTGGAGAGGAAGGTTGCGATGAAGCAGCATTGCTCATAGCAGTCACTTTCTGATTTGGACATTAGTCATTTAACACACCGCGTCCAGTAAGTGCCGATATATCAGGAATAATCATCGAAAACAAACACTTACGAAATCACCCTCGCAATGCGCAGACTCCGCATCGTGGTAATTCAATATTCAACAATCAGGCATTTGTCGCCAAGCCCGTTTCAGGTTAAATTTCGTGCGGTTTTATCAAAGGGGAACCAACTATGAGCATCAAAGGCAAAGCCTATATCGCAGGCGCCTTCGAGCATCCGTTGCGCAAGGCACCGAATCATTCGCTGTCGCAGTTGCACGCCGAGATCGCCAAAGGCACGCTGGAAGACGCAGGACTGACCAAGAATGACATCGACGGCTTTTTTGTCGCCGGTGACGCGCCGGGCGGTAACGTCTGGAGCCTGGCCAACTACATGAACCTGAATCAGTTGAAGCATGTCGACTCCACCGACATGGGCGGCTGTTCGTATCTGGTGCACGTGGCGCACGCTGCCGAGGCCATCGCTGCCGGCAAATGCAACGTCGCACTGATCACGCTCGCCGGACGGCCGAACTCGGAGGGTAGCAGCGGTACGCAAGTGCGCGACCGTGGCGCCGGCGTGCCCGATTCGCCGTTCGAATTGCCGTACAGCCCGGTGACGGTGAACCTGTATGCGATGTGCGCCATGCGCCACATGCATCAATACGGCACCACCAGCGAGCAACTCGCCTGGGTCAAAGTGGCCGCTTCGCACCATGCGCAGCACAACCCCAACGCCATGCTGCGTGATGTAGTGACCGTGGAGCAAGTGGTCAACTCGCCGATGATCAGCGACCCGCTGCACCGCCTGGATTGCTGCGTGGTCAGCGATGGCGGTGGCGGCGTGATTGTCACACGGCCCGAGATTGCCAAGCAGTTGAAGCGCCCGCTGGTGAAAATCACCGGCACCGGTGAATCCACCAAAGGCCAGATGGCCGGCGATGTGGATCTCACCTACTCCGGCGCTGCCTGGACCGGCCCGCGTGCGTTTGAAATGGCGGGCGTCAAACCCAGCGACATCAAATACGCGTCAATCTACGACAGCTTCACCATCACCGTGGTGATGCAGATTGAAGACCTCGGCTTCTGCAAAAAAGGCGAGGGCGGCAAGTTCGTCTCCGACGGTAATTTGATCTCGGGCGTCGGCAAGCTCCCGTTTAACACCGACGGCGGGGGCCTGTGCAACAACCACCCGGCTAACCGCGGCGGCATGACCAAAATCATCGAAGCCGTACGCCAGTTGCGCGGCGAAGCGCACGCGAAAGTTCAGGTAAAAAACTGCGACATTGCACTCGCTCACGGCACGGGCGGCGCACTCGGCGCCCGTCATGGCAGCGCCACATTGATCATGGAACGAGAATAAGGAAAGGAATAATCATGGCTACCCCGTATCAAGAAAGAAAAATCCGCGATCCGTCGTTGAACCCCGGCGACGAGCCGTACTTCAAGGCCGCGGGCGAAGGCAAGTTGATGATCATGAAGTGCAAGGATTGCGGCAAAGTGCATCACTACCCGCGCGCCATTTGCCCGCACTGCTTCAGCCAAAACCTCAAGTGGCAACAAGCCAAAGGCACCGGCGAGATCTACACCTACAGCGTCACCCGGCGCGGCGGCCCCGTGCCCTACGCCATCGGTTACGTTGCACTCGATGAAGGCCCGAAGCTGATGACCAACTTCGTCAACTGCGACTTGGATACCTTGAAGTGCGGCATGAAGGTGAAAGTGTGTTTTGTGAAATCGGAGAACGGCACGGCTGTGCCGATGTTTGAGCCGGTGTAACATCGCCTAGGCTCTGCGCCCTCTCCTGTGAAGCGGGGGCCAGGTGAAATCACAAAGGGCCAAGCAGCGATGCTCGGCCCTTTGATTTTATAAATTCCCTCCGAGATTGACGGGTCGCGATGACATGCACTTACGCGAAAATCGGATCAGCAACGATGTGCCTGATGCTCGCCGCAGCAGCCGCCGCGCAATCGTATCCCGCCAAGTCCGTACGCGTCATTGTGCCGTCAGTGCCGGGCGGCAACCTCGATCTGGTGGCGCGCACGATGTCGCTGCAGATCGCCGTGGGCCTGCGCCAGCAGGTCATCGTCGAAGACCGCGCCGGCAGCACGCTCGGTGTGCGTTTCGTCGCCAAGGCGCAGCCCGACGGCTACAACCTGTTGATGGTGTCCAACTCATTTGTCATCCGGCCAATTCTGATAGGGGATGCGGGCTACGATGCGGTGAAGGAGCTGATAAATCGCCAAGGCTGCTAACGACACAGAGTTCAGAAACCGCTTCGCCCGGCAAGGCGTTGAGGCAACAGCGAGCGCTTCGGTAGACGAATTCGCCGCGTTCCTGCGCGAAGACTTCGCGACGATGACCAAGGTAGTGCGCGACGCGGGCATACGCAGCCAATGATCTATAGAGCCGGAATGCGTGTATGCATTCTGCGCTGGCTTACCGACATATGGACAACCGCCATTTGCAGCGCACGATGGACTGCGCAGCATGGATTGCCTATCATTCTTCATTGGACACAGCGTCACCTCAAAAGAATAGTCCATAACTTTCCCCAAGAACGCCATTCGTGTATTTGTACCTTAGCGAGAAATCCGTGACGCAGCACTTGCAAGTTTTGATGAATGGCGTCTGCGCATTGTCGTTGCTCGTGTGCAGCGTTTTGACGTGCGCAGTCGCACAGGATTACCCCAGCAAACCAATCCGCATGTTGATTCCCTCGCCGCCCGCAGGCGGCACCGATACGCTGGGCCGCATCATCCGCGAAGGCTTTCAAGAAATGTGGAGCCAACCTGTAGTGATCGACAATCGCGGCGGCGCCAGTGGCAGAATTGCCGCCGCGCAAGCAGCGAAGGCCAACCCCGACGGCTACACTTTGTTTTTCACCTATGGCGGAGTACTCACGACTGGATTGCCGTTGTTTCGCACGCTGCCGTATGACCCGATCAAGGATTTCGCGCCGGTGGCAATGGCGGCGCATGTGCCAAACATACTGGTGGCGCATCCGTCGTTCGCACCGAAAACCGTGGCCGAAATCATCAAGCTCGCCAAAGCCAAACCGGGCGGGCTCACGCATGGCACCTCCAGCATCGGTTCCAGCAGTCATTTGACCATGGTGTTGTTCAAGCAAATGGCCGGCATCGAGATGTTGCAGGTGTCATATCCCGGCGACGGTCCCGCGCTGATTGCGCTGCTCGGCGGCCACGTGCTGTTTGGATTCAACAATGCAGTGGCCGCGATGACGCACATCCAATCGGGTCGCCTGCGCTCGATTGCGGTGTCCGCGCCACAGCGCATCGCGACGCTGCCCGACGTGCCGACCATCGTTGAGAGCGGCTTGCCGGGCTTCGATGCGTTGTTGTATTACTGCCTGGTGGCGCCTGCGAAAACGCCGCCGGACATCATTAAAAAAT
>JAYUAH010000542.1:0-8916 GCA_043741415.1 Betaproteobacteria bacterium | reverse complement strand
TGCGGACTGTGCTTCCCCTGCGGCTGTTGCACCGATGCATAATGCTACTGCAATAAACGCGGCGTCGCCCCGTGCCGGGCGCATAACGTGCTGTTCGTGCTGTTTTTGTTTGAAAAGTGTTGATATACTCCCCCGCGACGTTACACGTTGCACGCCTCATACCTTCTTGCCGACGGATGCCGCACCCACAGCAGGCGATGGACCACAACTATTCAATGACGCCGGGCCCAAAGTCACAGGCATGAACAGTAATCTGATATTCGATCCCGAGCTGTCGCGCGAGGAGCTGAAGGGATTTTCCCGCACCATCGCCGAAATCGAATGGCTGCTGTTGATTCTGGTGCTGGTCTATCAATTGAAGCAAGTGCCGGATCAAATCGCCTCCACCGCGCTGTCGATGGCGATGTTTTTCTACGCCGCCTTTGTACTGCTGTTCCGCTACGTCAACGTCTACCGCCGCGAAGCCTTCTGGAAACTCGCGCTGGAAACCGGCATGATGATCGTGTTTATCACTTGGGTGCTGCTCTACACCGGCCGGCTCGCCAGCCCCCTGGTCAATCTGTATCTGCTGGTGGTCATCACCAGCGCGCTGGCGCTGGGGCGTGTGAGTACCGTGGTGGCCATGGTCATCATCGCGTGCTGCTTTCTGTGGCTGGATGCGCCGCGCAGTCATCTGCTGTTCATGGAATCGTACGGCGTCGATTTTCTGGGCCGCCTGGCCCCCTTGGCGCTGGTGGCCTACGTCACCACCATGCTGTCCGCGGATACGCGCAAGGCGATGACCGAAATCAAGACCTTATCTGAAATCGATGACCTCACCGGCATCCTCAATCGCCGCGCGTTTTTGTCGCTAGGCGCGCACACGGTCAACCTGTCGCAACGCTACGGCCGCGATTTCAGCATTGTCATGATGGATTCAGACAGCCTGAAAACCGTCAACGACGCCTACGGCCATGAAGCGGGCGATGAGTTGCTCAAAGCCATGGTCAGCCATGCGCAGCAAGAGCTGCGCCGGCCCGATCTGCTGGCGCGCTACGGCGGCGATGAGTTCGTGCTGCTGCTGCCGGACACCCCTGTGGAAGGCGCGCGCCTGACGGCCGAACGCATCCGCGAACGCATCGCCGCCACGCCGCTGATATTCGAAACGCATAGAGTCGATATCACCGCCAGCATGGGCGTGGCATCCTATCCCGACCACGGCGCCGACTATGAACAGGTATTCGAAGCCGCCGACAACGCGCTCTATGCCAGCAAATCCGGCGGCAAAAACAAAGTCACTGTCGCTCAACCGCTGCGACCGTTACGCTCGTCGGAAAGCCTGCGGGTACGTCCCGACCTGAAGTAACGCGCATTGTCGTAAAACGCCGCCTCACGGTTAGCGGCCCACCATCCCGGCACGCCCAGCACCGGCAGCGGCGACAAATCGTGCGGCCGCATGATATGCGCGTGCACCGCGCTGGCGGCCAGACGATCCGCCTGTTGCAGGCACGCAAGCTCGTCTTGCGCAGCGAAATCCGCTGGTGCAGCCAGCAGCAGTGCGTGCCCAGTCATGCCCACATAGGGCGCCAGCGCTTTTTCATACAGTGCGTGACCAAACAAGATAAAACGCGTGGTGCGCGCGAGCGTTTCGCGCGCCTTCCAAAATACCTGCTGCCACTCGAACGCGCGGATACCCGCCAACACCGCGGGGTCGCTGCTGAGCACCAACACACCGCTTTCATCGAGCAGCGTCAGCGCATCGCGCCGCACACTGCGCATGGCACCCGTGCGCCCACGCAATTCAGCCGAGTGGACACGGTTTAACGCGGCTTTGGTGTGTGGAAACGTGAGCCACACCAGCGCATTGAACACATCATGCCAATTTGCTACACGCAGCGGCACCACGCCATCGTCGTGTGTGCCCAACTCATAGTCCGCCGCAGCGGGTGCCGGCTGTCCTGCAAGTGCGCAGAAGCGCAGCGCCTTGCCGCCGCCCGAACGCGTATCAAGCCGCGCCGCCAGTATGTTGAGTTCAGCCGGCGCCGGCCATGCCGTACCGGGCATCATGCGCAGCGTCGACTGCAACGGTGCAAACATCGGCGAACGTGCAGCGAATTGTGAATCGTAAACGGGCATGCCGGTAGTGTACGCCGGGCGTGCGGTATACGGTAAAATCGCGCGCTTATAATCAACGCCATCGCGACGTAATCACAAACGATCATGGAAACTCTGGATTGCGCCGTCATCGGCGCGGGTGTGGTAGGCCTCGCCATAGCACGCAGGCTTGCGCAAGACGGGCGCGACGTGGTGATACTCGAAGCCGAAGACGCGTTCGGCACCCACACCAGTGCGCGTAACTCCGAAGTTATCCACGCCGGCATTTACTACGCCTCCGGCTCGCTCAAAGCCAGGCTCTGCGTAGCGGGCCGCAAAGCGCTGTATCCGTACTGCGCCGAACACGACGTGAAGCACCAGCGCATCGGCAAAGTGATCGTCGCCTGCGACGACAGTGAAGTCGCCGGCCTTAAAAAATACAAGGCCCAGGCCGAAGCCAACGGCGTTGACGATTTGCGTATGCTCGTGCCCGCCGAACTCGCCGCCATGGAGCCCAACGTGCGCTGCGTGGCGGGATTTCTATCGCCGTCGACCGGCATTATCGACAGCCACGGGCTGATGCTGTCGTATCTGGGCGAAGCCGAAGATCGCGGTGCCATGCTCGCACTGTCCAGCCCCGTGCTCGGCGGACGCGTGGAAAGCGATGGCATTGTGCTCGACGTCGGCGGCAAAGAGCCGATGACGGTGAAGTGCCGCACGGTCGTGATCTCGGCCGGCCTCAAGGCGCCCGATGTCGCGCGCAGTATCCAGGGCATACCTGCAGCCACCATTCCGCCCACCTATTACGCCATCGGTCACTACTACACGCTGACCACCAAGTCGCCGTTCAACCGGCTGATTTATCCGGTGGCGCGCCCCGACTGGCTCGGTGTGCATGTCACCATCGATCTCGGTGGCCGCGTCAAATTCGGCCCGGATTTTGAATGGATCGACCGTGTCGATTACCAATTCGACGAAAAGCGCGAAGCCTCATTCTATCAAGCCATTCGTCATTATTTCCCCGGCCTGCAGGACGGCACCTTGCAACCCGGCTACACCGGCATACGCCCGCGCATCACCGGGCCGGGCGAGCCGGTACAGGATTTCACTTTTCATGATCACAAGGTGCATGGCGTGCGAGGACTGGTGGCGCTGTATGGTATTGAGTCGCCGGGGCTGACTTCATCGCTGGCGATTGCGGATTATGTCGCTGCACTTATAAATTAAAAAATTCAATAAAAACAAATACTTATGTTATTTCGTGGTATTTCGTTCTAGGAATTCACGCACCGCGCGCACCCACGCCTCCCGCGCAAACACGAAACCCTCGTTGTGCCCGCCAGCCAGCTCAAGAAACGCCTTCGGCTCATGCGCCGTCGCAAACAAACGCTGGCCATGCGCATACGGAATAATTTCATCCTGCGGGCTATGCGCAATCAATAGCGGCACGCGGATGCGTTCGATGTTCGCAAGGTTGTTGTAGTGGATGTGGCTCAACCAACGCACCGGCAGCCACGGATAAATCGCTGCGCCCAGATCAGGCACCGAGGTAAACGTCGAAGCCAGAATTAACGCACGCGGCGCGGTGTCGGATTGTCGTACCGCCAGCCACGTGGCAATGCCGCCGCCCAGTGATTCGCCGAAGATCACGATCTGCGACGGCTTGTTGCCTCGCACTTTGGTGAGCCACGTCCAACTCGCCGCAGCGTCGCGGTAGGTGCCCGCTTCCGACGGCTCGCCAGTGCTTTCGCCGTAGCCGCGATAATCCACCAGCAATGTCGCGTAGCCCATGTCGTAAAACATTTTTGCGTAGTCGATGCGCTGTGCAATATTGCCCGCGTTGCCGTGAAACAGCAGCACCGTGCCACGCGCGGTTGTCGACGCCGGCGCAGGTATCCACCACGCAGCGAGTTGCTCGCCGTCTTCGGTCGGTAGGGTCACACGCTCGTAAGCAAGGCCCCGCGCCTGCGGCGTCGCCATGGGGACGCCCTTTAACGGAAAATAAACCAGCTTGGGCTGAAACCAGAACACCAATCCGAGTATCGCGACATAGAGCGCCGCGAGTATCAGGATCAGTGAAATTGCCGTCTTCACCGTTCCCTCATCGTTCCAATCGCAGCGGCGCTTCATCCAGCGCCGCCGCCTGCTCGCGCAGCGCGAGGATATGATCCTGCCAGTAGCGCTGCGTGTTGAAAAACGGAAAACTCCGCGGAAACGCCGGGTCTTCCCAGCGCCGCGCCAGCCAGCCGGCGTAGTGCACCATGCGCAAGGTGCGCAGCGGTTCGATCAGCGCCAATTCGCGTGGATTAAAATCAAAAAACTCGCGATAGCCGGCAATGATCGCCGCCAGCCGCTGTTGCTGTGTGGCGCGATCACCGCCGAGCCACATCCACAAATCCTGCACCGCCGGCCCCATGCGTGCATCGTCGAGATCGACAAAATGCGGCCCGGCATCGGTCCATAAAATATTCCCCGCGTGGCAGTCGCCATGCAGCCGCAGTGGGATGAACCCACCCCCGTCGTCACACTGCTGCCAGCGCTGCTTCACGCGTTCCAGCACATCCAGCACCGTGCTTTCATAGGCCACACGCAAATCGGGCGGCACAAAATCGTGGTCGAGCACATAGCGCACTGGGGCCTCGCCGAACTCCTCCCAACCGATGTCCGGGCGCTGCTCAAAATCTTCGAGCGCACCAATGGCATGGATGCGCGCAATGAAGCGGCCGAGCCAGTGCAAGGTCTCGTCATCCTCGAATTCGGGCGTGCGCCCGCCCTGGCGCGGATACAGCGCGAGCAGGAATCCAGCGTGTTCGTGCAGGGTGCGGCCCTGCAGGCTCATGGGCGCGACCACCGGCAGCTCGGCCGCCGCCAGTTCAAGCGCGTAGGCATGTTCTTCGAGTATCGCCGCGCGGCTCCAGCGCCGTGGCCGATAAAACTTGGCCACCACGCTCTCGCCCGCATCGCTACTTTGGAGCCACATTTGATACACGCGATTCTCATAGCTGTTCAGCGCCGTGAGACGTCCGTCACAGCGCAGGCCCGTGGTCTCCACCGCATCGAGCAGACACGCCGGCGTTAAATTCGCGTAGGGTGCTGTCACCGCGGCGTTATTTGTCTTGGGCATCAAGTAGGTCTGGCGCTAAAATGCGCGCAAACACGCACGCGAGGAAGTGATGCTAACAGTCTACACACGCAGCGGCGAGCCCCCTACCAGCAGGCTCACGAAAAAGCTCGTCAACCTGCGCGCCGAGTTACCACCGGAGGCGGTGTGGGTTGATCTAAACGACCCCACCGAGCAGGAGCGCCAGTGGGTCAAGGATCTATACGGTCAGGAACTGCAATTCATTGAAGAACTGAGCGAGATCGAAGCCAGTTCGCGCTACTACCGCGACGGAACCGGGTTGCACATCAATCTGTATTTTCTCGCATTCGAAAACGGACTGGCACGCAACGTCAATGTGGCGTTCACCATCAATAATAACCGTCTGTTCACGCTGCGCACGGATGAACTGCCGGAAATCCGCTCGTTTTATGCGAGCTGCGCCAAAGACGCCAGCGAATTCCTGACGCCCGCGAGCATGCTGCTGGGGTTGGTGTCCAAGCGCGTGGGCATGATGGCGGACGTTTACGAAAAACTGCAAAAAGATCTGGATGTGATCAGCGGCAGCATATTCAGAACCAATTCGCTGGGCATGATCCGCGCCCTGGAAGCGCTGGCGCGCGTCGAGGACATCAACGGCAAAGCGCGCTTGGGCCTGATGGAAAACAAGCGCGCGTATTCCAATCTTTCACGCAATACCGATATCGCGGTCAGCGCGGAAACCATGAGCGAAGTGCTGCGCGACGTGGAATCGCTGATGAACTTTTCGGACTTTCTTGCCGACCGCACCAAATTTCTGATGGATGCGGCGATGGGCATGATCAACATTGCCCACAACAAGCGGCTCAACGTGTTTACCGTGCTGTCGGTGGTGTTGATGCCACCGACTTTGATTGCCAGCATCTACGGCATGAATTTCAGGCACATGCCGGAACTCGAATGGCTGTGGGGTTATCCGATGGCGCTGGTGATGATGGTGGTCGTGGCGGTGGGGCCGATCGTTTATCTGCGCCACCGCGGCTGGCTGTAATTCGATACGCTGCGCTTAATGCGTGCGCGCTACGGCTTGCAGTAGATCGAGATCATGCGCCGACAAAAACCGTCCGCCGCGTGCATTCAAATCGTCGACGATAGGCGCCAATTCACGCCTATCATTGAGACGGCACTGATCCAGTATCTCTTTGATGTTATTGAATATTTTTATAAAATCATCGGCCGGATACAAATGCCAGCGAAAGCCCTCCAGCAGCGATTCATCGAACGGCGAACTCAAGCTCACGCGTAACTCCGCGCTGCCGTCAGCACGGCGATGTGCCGACAACACCACCGTCGGATCACCCACTGACATACGAAATTTTCGCACGGCATTGCTCAAAAACAAGCTGAACGCCAACTCAATCTGCGCCGCGCGGCCCGCGTCGGATGCCAAATAGATGGCCACCGGTGCACGCGGAATCGGCAAAATTTCCAGGCCTGTTTGTTGCAATTGCTGCGCCAGCAACTTAGTAAGCGGCATGCCCCACGCACCGACGTTCGCACCCGTTTCCGTGACCGAGGGCACGTGCGCCGGCGTAATGGTCGCACCGACCAGAAACCGCAGCTCCACTTGCTCGCGGCCCATCGCCACGGCTATCGCGCTGCCGGCGAGTTCAAGCGGTGCGCCGCCCGTGCGCAACTGCGCCGACCACTGCCGCAGCAAACGCGGCGGCAGGCAGTCGAGCGTGTCAATCGAACACAAGGCATTGCCCAAACCAAAGTTGCGCCCAGTGCCCAGCACACCGTGTTGCTCGAGCAGCGTCGTCACTGCGCCGATATCGGGCAAGGCGTCGGGCACTTGCAGCGCTTGCTTTGCGCCGGCCACCACCACCAGCGGTAGCGCAAACAAGCGCGCGATAACATTCTCGCCGCGTGCCGGTTTGTTGATGAGCTTGGCGATCATCTGCTGCAAATGCTGGTAACACGCCGCCGACGGCGCATCGCGCTGCAACGCTTGCACGGCCGCATCGCCATTTTCGCTTTCGAGCAGGGCGTCCAAGTCGAGGCGCAGCGACGCGCGCGCGGCGACGTCGCCGGCGAGACTGGCGAGCGCCAGGTGCTGTAAAGGTGATGCCTCGGAAAGTTCGCGCCACACGCGCGGATCAGGAAGGGTCATGTTAAATATATTTTCTCAAAGCGACGGACCCGTAGCATCGCAGGATTGGTGGAGCGTAGCGTAACCCATCGCTCCCTCGTTAAACCTGAACCGTGGGTTACGCTGCGCTCCACCCACCCTACAAAAACATCGCATCATCAATCCACACGCGCGCCGGACTCGCGCACGACCTTCGCCCACTTGGTAAAATCGCTACGAATAATACGTGCGAACTCATCCACACTGCCGCCCGCGACATCAGCGCCCTGCGCACGCAAACTGTCTTTGATGGACTGCGCGTCTAGCGCTTTGTTCAATTCAGTATTGATGCGCGTGATAATGGCCGACGGTGTAGCCGCGGGCGCGAGTATGCCGAACCAGTTCACCACCTCGTAGCCGGGCACGGTTTGCGCAATCGCAGGCAAATCCGGAAATGACGGCGAGCGTTTCCGCCCGGTGACCGCCATGCCGCGCAGTTTGCCGGCCTTCACCTGCGGCGCCAGCGGCACGGCACTGGCAATGGTGAGACTCACCTGCCCCGCAATCAAATCGGTAATCAACGGGCCGGTGCCCTTGTACGGAATGTGATTCAAATCAACACCCGCCATCGATTTGAATAACTCCATCGCCAGATGACTCGACGCACCGCTGCCGCCGGACGCGTAGTTGATTTTTCCTGGCTGCGCTTTAGCGTAGGCAATCAGTTCTTTCACCGTCTTTGCCGGCAACGACGGATTAGCGGCCATCATCAGCGGCACCGTCACAAACTGCACAATCGGCGCGAAATCTTTCACCGCGTCGTACTGCACTTTTTTGTAGAGATGCGGATTGATCACATGCGGGATTGACGTAAACAGCAACGTGTAGCCATCGGGCGTAGCGCGCGCAGCGATTTCAGTAGCCACCAAACCACCCGCGCCACCACGGTTATCGACCACCACTTGTTGGCCCAGCCGCTCGGTCAAATGCTGCGCGGCGATGCGACCCAATATGTCTGCTGCGCCACCGGGCGGGAAGCCGACGATGAGGCGCACGGGGCGCGTGGGGTAATCCGCGCAAAAAGCTGAGGTCACCGGCATCAACACAGCAGCGAGTATGCCCATCGCCGCACAACACGCATACTGCCTCATCCTTCAGCCTTCGCCCCCGACACTTTCACCGCCCTGCCCCATTTCTCAATCTCGCCGCGCACGTAAGCCGTGAACTGCTCCGGCGTGTCGCCAATAAACTCGGCGCCTTCCGGCTGCATGCGATTGCGTATATCCGGCAAGCCGATAATGCGCACGGTTTCGTGATGCAGCTTTTGCACGATGTCGCGCGGTGTGCCGGCGGGCACTTGCAGGCCGAACCACGAACCCGTCTCGAAGCCTTTCAACCCTTGTTCCTGCAGCGTCGCAATCTCCGGCGCGGCGGGCGAGCGTTTCGCGCTGGTCATCGCCAGCGCGCGCAGCCGGCCGTTCTTGACCTGCGGAATGGTAGACACCATGGCGCCGAAATATATTTCGATGTGGCCTGCCACCACATCGGTGATCGCCGGCGTCGCGCCCTTGTACGGCACGTGGATCATTTTCACACCCGTCATGTACTTGAACAGTTCGCCCGCGAGATGGTG
>JAYUAH010000541.1:0-8927 GCA_043741415.1 Betaproteobacteria bacterium | reverse complement strand
GAGCGGCGCGCTGGGCGATATCACCACCGTCAGTTCGCGCGCGTTGTTGAATCGCATGGTGGCGCTCAACAATTATCAGCGCGAGCCCGACCCCGCGCATCAAAGCGCCGGTGGCGTTGCCGATTTCGCCGGTGGATGAACAGCGCGGTAACAAATTTAAGTACTCGTAAGTATTTGTTTTTATTGATTTTTTGTTTGACCTCAAAGCGGATTTAAGGTGTCGCCGTGAAGCACGTTTTGCTGTGGCTGATCAACCTCTACAAGCTGCTGCTGTCGCCGTTCTTCGGGCAGCAGTGCCGCTTCTATCCGACGTGTTCGTCGTATGCGCAAGAAGCGATCGAACGGCACGGCTCAGGCTACGGCAGTTGGCTTGCGGTGAAGCGCATCGTGAAGTGCGCGCCGTGGCATCGCGGCGGTATCGACGAAGTGCCACCACTTAAACACTGACGCGACACACCAACCCTTTGAGATATTCGCTCTCCGGAAAATTCAGCGCCACCGGATGATCCGCCGCCGCGTGTTGCCACGCTTCGATGCGCGCATTCACGCCCGCATCGAGTGCCGCACCCGCGACGATTTTTTGAAACAAGTCGGCGGACACGCCGCCCGAACACGAGTAGGTCATCAATATGCCACCGGGATTCAACAACTTGAACCCTAAAAGATTGGCATCTTTGTAGGCGCGCGCGGCTTTTTCGGCGTGCGCAGCAGTCGGCGCGAGCTTGGGTGGATCGAGTACGATGATATCGAAGCGGCGATTCTGATCGCGGAACTGGCGCAGCATTTGAAACACGTCGGCTTCGATCCACTCGGCCTGCGGCAAGTTATTGAGCGCGACGTTATTGCGCGCGACGGCGAGTGCGGGGCCCGAGCTGTCGATAGCAGTGACGCTGCATGCGCCGCCGGCCAGCGCGTTCAATGCAAAACCGCCGCTGTAGCAAAAACAATCGAGCACCGCGCGGTCTTTTGAAACATTCTTTAAAAACAAATGGTTATCGCGTTGATCGAGATAATAGCCGGTCTTGTGACCGGCTTCGATTTCGACGCCGAATTGCAGGCCATGCTCGCGAATGATGATAGGGCCCGTCGGCGCTGCGCCGCGCAACAAACCGCTGCGCGAGGGCAAACCTTCGAGTGCACGTACGTCGGCATCCGAACGCTCCCACACGCGCGCGACACCCGGCAGCGCGGCCAGCGCATCGGCAATCGCATCGCGCCAGCGTTCGGCGCCGGCGGCGAGCAATTGGACGACGACCGTGTCGCCGAATTGATCGGCGATCACGCCGGGCAAACCGTCGGATTCGCTGTGCACCAAGCGCACGGCGTTGGTGCTGCCACCAGCGAGTATGGGCGCGCGTGCGCGTGTCGCTACGACAATGCGCTCGTTGAAAAACGCGGCGTCGATGTCGCGCTGGGAGAAATCCCACGCGCGTGCGCGGATTTGCGATTCGGGGCTGTAGGCGGCCACCGCGAGCTGCGCGCCGTCGTGCGCGCGCACTTCGATGGTTTCACCCGATTGCGGGTTGCCTTCGATGCGCGCCACGGCCCCTGAAAACACCCATGGGTGTTGGCGCTTGAGAGATTTTTCGCGGGTCGGCTTCAGAAATAATTTGGGCATGTGGGCAACGTGTTGTGAGGGGACGCAAAAGCTGGTTCTGCTTCCACGCTCTCCCTCACCCTAGATCTCCCTCACCCTAGCTCTCCCTCGTGTCCGGGGGTGAGGGGACTTAATTTGTGGGCCGCGACTTTAGCAGAGATGTTGTTCGCAGTTGAATTTCTTTGCGTGTCCTCCGCGTCTTTGCGCCTTTGCGGTAAAGAACTAAAACTCAACCCTTGCGCCGTGCCCGCGGATGCGCCTTGTCGTAGACCTTGGCCAGATGCTGAAAATCCAGTTGCGTGTACACCTGCGTAGTCGAAATACTCGCGTGTCCCAGCATCTCCTGCACCGCGCGCAAATCACCGCTGGATTGCAGCACGTGCGACGCAAATGAGTGGCGTAACACGTGCGGATGCAGCGAGCGATCGAGGCCCAGTTTCGCCGCCCAATGTTTAAGGCGCATTTGCACGGCACGCACGCCGAGGCGGCCGCCTTGCCGGCTCAGGAATAACGCGGTTTCATGCGCGCGCGCGAGTAAGCCGCGCTGCGTCAACCACTGCTCGAGCGCAGCGAGCGCTTGCTGGCCCACGGGAATTACGCGCGTCTTGCTGCCTTTGCCGGTGACGCGCACGGTGCCGTCTGCCGCATTGACGTCGCCCAATGCCAGCCCGGTCAATTCGGAAAGCCGCAAGCCTGACGAGTAAAACAATTCAAACATCGCTTTGTCGCGCAAGGCGAGTGCGCCGTCGTCGTTGATCGCCATCAGGCGCCCGGTTTCGTCGGGCGACAGCGCGTGCGGCAAACGGCGCACGGATTTGGGTGCGCGCAGGCCCACGCACGGGTTGGCGCTAAAGCCGCGGTCGCGCACCAGATAGCGGTACAGGCCGCGCCATGCCGACAGCATGCGCGCAATCGAGCGCCCATCGAGCCCGCGCGCGTGCAGTTGCGCGACAAAGCGGCGGATTTGATGCACATGCAGTTCACCAAGATTGCTAATGCCGCTGGCACCCGCGAGTTGAATCAGGCTTTCGATGTCGCGCTGGTACGCAGCCGCGGTGTTGGCGCTGAGGCGGCGCTCGTGCGTCAGATAAGAAAGAAAGTCTTTGAGATGCTGTTCGGCAACAACGTTAACCACGTCTACCACCGGCGCCGCAGCGGCTGGTTGCGCGCGCGGCGTCTGGCCTTTCATGCCGACGAGCGTGGCTTAAGATGCGCGGCCAGCGCGCAGCCGATCAGTTCGCCGAGTCGCGCGAGATACAGCGTGCCCATGCCTGCGTAGTAGCGCTTGGGATCGTCGCTCGCCAGTGCAATCAGGCCGAACGTATCGCCGTCGCGCAACGGCACGTACGCATACGAACCCGGCTTCGTCGCGTCTGCACCCACCAGCGACGCCGTATCGGCGGCGGGACCAGCGCTGCAACTGGGTTCGGTAAGTGCTGCGGCAAAACCATGCGTCGCCTCGCTCACCGGCGCAAATTCGGGGGTATCACCCGTGCCGCGCCACAGGCGCAGCGCGACCTGCGGCACGGCGAAATCTTCGCGCAGATGTTGTAGCGCCACCTGCACCGCGGACTGCACGTCGCGCGCGCCCAGCAGCGCCAGCGATAAGGCGTGTATTTTTTTGCCGACGACGTCGTTTTCTTCGCCAAACTGGATCACTTCACGCAGCTTGGTTTCGAGTTGCTTGCTCTTGTCGCGCAAGGTCAGAATCTGACGCTCGCTGATGGGTATGGTGCGCCCGCCGTGCGGATGCGGAATATGGATCTCGGACATCATTTCGGCGTATTGCTCGAAAAATTCCGGATGCGCTTTGAGATACGCGGCGATGTCTTCTGAATTCATGGTTTTCTCGTCTGCTATTCTTTGCGTCTTGCGTGCATCGGTTAAATGCTGATTTCACCTTCAAATACGGTCACCGCCGGCCCCGTCATCATCACCGGCTGGCCCTCACCCGCCCAAGCGATCGAGAGATCTCCACCACGGGTGCTGACACGCACGCGGGCGTCGAGTAACCCGCGTTGTACGCCCGCAACCACAGCAGCGCAAGCGCCGGTGCCGCAGGCCAGCGTTTCGCCCGCGCCGCGCTCGTAAACGCGCAGCTTGATGTGGCCGCGACTCATCACTTGCATGAAGCCCGCGTTGACTCTGTTGGGAAAGCGCGGGTGCGATTCTATGGCGCGGCCATCGCTCGCCACAGCGGCTGTATCGAGATCAGCAACCACTTGCACTGCGTGTGGATTTCCCATCGATAAACTATTGATTTTAAATAATTTTTTATTTATCTCTAAATCATAGGTGAGCGCTCGATGTGGGGCTAAAAACGGTATCTGTGCCGGCTCAAAAATGGGTGCGCCCATGTCCACCGTCACCTGCCCGTCGGCCTCCAATTTGGGCGTGATAACGCCGCCCAAGGTGCCGACGCGTATTTGCTTTTTTTGGGTGAGCCCGTGGTCATGCACGAAGCGCACAAAGCAGCGCGCGCCGTTGCCGCATTGTTCGACCTCGCCGCCATCGGCGTTGAAAATGCGGTAGTAAAAATCGGTGTCTGCACTGCGTGCGCGCTCGACCATCAACACCTGATCGCAGCCGACGCCGAAATGGCGATCGGCAATCGCGCGCAACTGGCGTGTGTCGAGTTGCAAGGGCTGGCGTGTCGCATCAATCACCACAAAGTCGTTGCCCACGCCTTGCATTTTGGTGAATTTCAGACTCATTTCACTCGTTAACGCGCTTAACCATGATGTAATCATCCATCCAAAAGCCGCCGCCGATTTGTTTAAGCGAGGTGTCGGCAATCCGAAACCCCTGCTTGTGGTACGCGGCAATGGCGCTTTTATTACGCCGGTTCACCGCCAGCGTCATGCGCCTGCCCCCTAGAGCCGTCATACGCTGCGCCACGTGATCGATCAGCTTGCCGCCATGGCTCTGGCGCTGCGCGCGCGGATGCAAATAGAGCTTGTCGATTTTCATCTCGCCCGGCACGCCGCTCAGATAGCACGAGGTGTAGCCCGTCATCACGCCGTCCACCAGCAACACGTCCCACCACAAATCGCCGCGCCGTAACTCCTCGCGAATCACCGCCTCAGCGTAGCGTTCGTTCAGCATGTATTCTATCTGCGCCACGCTGATAATGCCCGGATAATGCGCGTGCCAAATCTCGCGCGCGAGTGAACTCACCGCTGGTATTTCTTCTTCGCGCAGCGCGCGGATTTCAATTGCATTAACCATAAGGACTCGCTGCGCCCGGCGGACGCGTCTTGAAGCGCTTGTGCACCCAGTAATATTGCTCGGGCATTTCGCGCACACGGTCTTCGATAAACGCGTTCATGCGGCGTGTATCAGCTTGCACATCATCGGTCGGAAAGTTCTCCCACGCTGGATAAAATTGCAGCACGTAGCCTTGCGAGCCCGGCAACTGGCGCGTGACAGCGGGTACCACCACGGCGTGCGCGAGCCGCGCCATGCGTGAGAGGCCGGTGATGGTCGCCGCCGGTACATTGAAGAATGGCACGAACAGTGCATCTCGCGCGCCGAAATCCATATCGGGCAGGTAATACAACGGCCGGCCCTCGCGCATGGCTTTCACCACTAAGCGCATACCGTCTTGCCGCGAAAACAGCACCGGTTTCACAAAGCGCTCACGCCCGCGTCGCAGCACACGGTCGAATACCGGGTTTTTCTGCTGGCTGTAAACCGAAACCACTTTCCACTCGGTAATAATGCGCGTGCCGCCCATATCAAGCCCGGCAAAATGCGGTGCAAGCCAGATGACGGGTTTGCCTGCGACCGCGCGCCGATGCTCTAACCCCTCGACGCGCACGAACTGTTGTATACGTTCTTTCGAAGACCACCACAAAATACCGTGCTCTAGAAACGCACGCGCCACCACCTGAAAATGTTTTTTCGCGATACGTGTGCGCTCGGCTTCGCTCCACTGCGGAAAACACAAGCGCAGATTGGTTAAGGTCACGTTGCGCCGTTCGCGCGCCAGCGGGTAGAGCAGCAGGCCCACGCCGCGGCCCAGCGCCGCAAACAAAGCCAGCGGCAACAACCGGAGCAGCCATACGATGCCCAGACCGATGCGCGTCATCATGGTGGCGGCGCACCTGCGGGCACTTTGTAACGGTTGTAGCCCCACAGGTATTGCGCCGGACAACGGCGCACCACGGCTTCAATCGCGCGGTTCAACGCCGCCTCGTCGAAACCCTGTGACGGCAGCACTTCGAATTGCAATTGGTAACCCGCGCCGCGCGGCTGACGCTCGGCATGGACCATCACCAGCATGGCATTTGTCGCACGCTGCAGGCGGCTCACCAGCGTCATAGTGTAGGCAGGCCGGCCAAAGAAATCGGCCCAGGCGCCCTCACCCACACCGGGCGTTTGATCGGGCAGCAAGCCGACCGCATCGCCGCGTTGCAGGGCTTTGTAAAACAGCCGCACGCCGCGCAGATTGGCCGGTGCAACTTTCGATTGCCAGCGGCTACGGCCCGCGATCATCAGCGGTTCCAGCCAGCGCAGTTTTGGCGGCCGATACAGCACGGTAATCGGCATGCGCTGCGCGATGTATTGCGCGCAGATTTCGAAGCCACCCAGATGTGGCGTGAGAAAAATAATGCCCTGGCCCGGCTGCCGCGCCTGCTCCACCACAGGCCAGGTATCGCAATGCGCCCAGCGCTGTATGGCGGCATCCGGCGCGAACCACAATGCAATCAATTCGGTAACACCTTTGCCGGTTTCGGCCACCACCTGTTTTTGCAGCGTTTCGCAAGTGCGAATGTCACACACCCCGCTCGCGCGCAGATTTTCGCGTAACCGGCGCGCATAAGTCGGCGAGCCGGCATAGACCAACCAGCCCAGAGCAGCGCCGAGGCCGTGTAACCATTGCAGCGGCAGTCGAGCGGGCAGTCGGAATAGGAATCGAAGCAACGGCTTTTTCGCAATAAATCAAGGGGTTCATGGTATTCTATGCGTTTTTACTCCTCCCAAGAACCCTAAGATAATCATGAGCAATTTCTTATTTACCTCTGAATCTGTTTCCGAAGGACATCCCGACAAAATCGCCGACGCGATTTCCGACGCCGTACTGGATGCCATTCTGGCGCAAGACAAAACCGGTCGCGTTGCCGCCGAAACCATGACCCACACCGGCCTGGTAGTCATGGCCGGCCAGATCACCACCAGCGCACGCGTCGATTACGCGCAAGTGGCGCGCGGCGTGATCAAGCGCATCGGCTACACCGATTCCGACATCGGTTTTGATTACAAAAGCTGCGGCGTGCTGGTGGCGTACGATCAGCAATCGCCCGATATCGCGCAGGGCGTGGACGAAGGCAAAGGCCTTGATCTCGACATGGGCGCCGGCGACCAGGGCCTGATGTTCGGCTTTGCCTGCGACGAAACGCCGCAACTGATGCCGATGCCGATTTACTACGCGCACCGCCTGATGGAGCGTCACGCCGAACTGCGCCGCGATGGCCGTTTGCCGTGGGCGCGCCCCGATGCGAAGTCGCAAGTTTCCGTGCGTTATGTCGACGGCAAACCGCATCACATCGACACCGTGGTGATCTCTACCCAGCACACCGACGACATCTCGCACGAGCCGCTGACCGAGAGCGTGATCGAAGAAATCGTCAAGCCGGTGCTGCCGCGCGACCTGATCACCAAAGAAACCAAATACCTGATTAACCCCACCGGCCGCTTTGTCATCGGCGGCCCGCAGGGCGACACCGGCTTGACCGGCCGCAAAATCATCGTCGACACCTACGGCGGCTATTCACGCCACGGTGGCGGTGCGTTCTCTGGTAAAGACCCGTCGAAAGTGGATCGCTCGGCTGCTTACGCCGCGCGTTATGTGGCGAAAAACATCGTCGCCGCGGGCCTCGCCAGCAAGTGCGAAATTCAGGTCGCCTACGCCATCGGCGTGGCGCGCCCCGTCAGTGTGCTGGTGGAAACCTTCGGCACCGGCAAAATCTCCGACGAGAAAATTGCCGCACTGGTGGAGAAACATTTCGATCTACGTCCGAAAGGCATCATCCACTCGCTCAATCTGCTGCGCCCAATCTACGAAAAAACCGCGGCACACGGGCACTTCGGGCGCGACGAGCCGGAATTCACTTGGGAAGCGACGGATAAGGTTGCTGCGCTTAAAGCGGATGCGGGTATCAAGTAATTCGCTGTTATTTCGCAGAAAAAACGCCGGCAAAGCCGGCGTTTTTTATTGCATCAGCAAAGCGTAAACGCTATTCCAGCGTAACCCCCACCGCCTTCACCACCACGCCCCACTTGTCGAACTCGCGCTTGTGCAGGGCGCCGAGTTGTTCCGGCGTGCCCGCAGCAGCTTCCGTACCCTGGCTTTGCATAAAACTTTTCAGGTCGGGATTACTCATCGCCTTCACCGTTTCGGCATTGAGCCGCGCGATGATGTCTCTAGGCGTGCCGGCGGGCGCAAACAAGCCATACCAATTGTAGGCCTCCACTTTCGGAAAGCCCGCTTCAATCATGGTAGGTACCTCCGGCAGATTGAACGATCGTTTGGGCGTACCCACGGCGAGCGGCCGCAGTTTTCCGGCCTTGACCTGTTGCAGCAGCACCGGCATGTCGGCAAATGTCAATTGCAGTTGGCCGCCGATTAAATCCATGGTGGCCGGCCCCATGCCCTTGTACGGCACGTGCGTCATTTCGATGTTGGCCGAGCGCTTGAGCAACTCGGTGGCGAGATGCGGCGTGCTGCCGGTGCCGGATGAGCCGAAATTTAATTGATTGGGTTTGGCCTTGGCGAGCGCCACCAGTTCCTTGACGGTTTTCACCGGCAATTGCGGATGCACTACCAGCAGTTGCGGCAAGGTCACAAACAAACTTACTGGCGCAAAATCCTTGAACACATCGAACGACAATTTTTTATAGAGATGCGGCCCAATCGCGAAGCCGCCGCCGGCGCCCACGACCATCGAATAACCATCGGGTGGCGACTTGGCGACGTTTTCCGCGCCGATGTTGCCGTTTGCACCGCCGCGATTGTCGATCACCACCGGCGTGCCCAAGCCCTCGCTCAGTTTCTGCGCCAGCGGCCGCG
This sequence comes from Betaproteobacteria bacterium, assembly GCA_043741415.1. Classification (GTDB taxonomy): domain Bacteria; phylum Pseudomonadota; class Gammaproteobacteria; order Burkholderiales; family SG8-41; genus UBA5216. The sequence goes on along the minus strand of JAYUAH010000541.1, from coordinate 258 downwards.
TGGTCATATCTATGGGGCCGCCGGCGGGAAACGGCACCACGATGCGCACCGGCTTGTTGGGAAACGTTTGCGCTCGCGCAAACGAACTGGCAGCAATCAGCGTGCCTGCGAGTATCCACTTAAACACTAATGTTCCTTTCCTGACCGGTTTGCCAGTTTTAACCTGGCATGAAATGTACTGCATTGCGGGCCTTGCGGGCCGCAGCAAGAGGACGTTCGCCCAACACCACTAAATCCGCCCAACAAGGTATTTTTCTA
>JAYUAH010000540.1:0-8930 GCA_043741415.1 Betaproteobacteria bacterium | reverse complement strand
CTCCACCTTAATCCCCGCATCCGCCACGACTTTACGAAACTTCGCCAATTCACTTTTCACCACAGCCGAAAATTCAGCAGGCGTGTTGCCGATGATGGTGAAGCCCAGCGTATTGAAGCGCTCTTTAACCTCGGGGGCCGCCAGCGCTTGCATGGCCGCTTTGTGTACCTTGCTGGTCACGGCTTCTGGCGTTTTCAGCGGCGCAAACAGGCCGTGCCAGATTTGAAAATCGTAACCGGAAAGTCCCTGCTCGGACAACGTCGGCACATTCGGCAATAGCGGCGAACGTTTGCTGCTGCTGATACCCAGCGCTTTCAGGCGGCCCGACGCGATGTGCTGCATGCTGGCGAGCGGCGTCAGCAGGCTTGCGTCCGATTCGCCCGACAGCGTGCCGATCTCGGCGGGCGAGCTGCCTTTGTAGCGCACGTTGTTCATGCGGATGCCGCTCATGGCCATCATCGCCTCGCCGGCGAGTTCGCCGGTGGCGCCGGCGACTGCCATGTTGAGTTTGCCCGGATCTTTTTTGGCGAGCGCCACGAAATCCTTAAACGAAGTCACCGGCAGCTTCGGCGCAGCCACCAGCACCATGCCGCTGGTGACGATTTGAATGATCGGTATGAAATCACGCACCGGGTCGTAGGGCAGACTTTTGTAGAGACTCGGATTGATGGCGTGCGTGCCGCTGTTGCCGATGTTGAGCGTGAGCCCATCCGGGTTGGCGCGCGCTGCGATTTCGGTGCCGGCAACGCCGTTGTTGCTGGGGCGGTTATCAACCACCAGCGTTTGGTGCAGGCCTTCGCTCAATTTCGGTACGAGGATACGCACGGCGGTGTCTGACGGTCCGCCCGGCGCCACCGGCACGATGATGCGAATCGGGCGTGTGCCAAAGCCTTGTGCGTGTGCGGACGTAACGCCGAGGGTCAGCAGCAACGCGATGGTGTGTGATAGCAGCTTGTGCATGGAAGGTCCTCGTGAGCAATGCCGCGATTGTAGCCGTATAATCATTACGTAAAATAACTCAGGGAGCACAACGTGAATAACGAGGATCGTGGTATCTGGATGACCTGGTACAACCTGCCGGAGCAGGGCCGTGACGAGTATCTCAATTGGCTGCACAGCCATTACATTCCGAATATGTTGAAGCTGCCGGGCTATCTGTGGGGCGCGCACTATGCCTCGGAAGACAACGTCAAAATGACCGGTGCGCCCAAGCGCCTACGGCACACCACCGATGCATCCATACCGACCGGTGACCGATATATTTTGCTGTTCGGCGCCAAAGACGCGCATGTGTTTGCCAACCCTGCGCCTGCTGAGCTGCGCGCAAAGTTGTCCGACAACGACAAAAAAATGCTGGCGATGCGCGTCGGCGAACGTTCCAATATTGCCACCGAAGAAGCGCGCATCTACGGACCCGAAGTCAAGTCGCCACCCGAACTGGGCTTGGCGCCCGGCATACAACTCGGCAGCTTCAACGCCGGCCCTGGTCAGGATGAAGACGAACTCGCCGCGTGGTACGCGCAGTGGCGCATGCCGTCGATGCAAAAGCTGCCCGGTTGCGTGCGCGTGCGCAAATATGTGTCTGTGTCCGGTTGGGCGAAGCACATGATCTTGTATGAGTTTTTATCCACGCGCGCGCGCGACGGCAGCTTTGTCGAGCACGAAAAAGTGAATCCGAAAATGGAGCAGTGGACTGACGACGTGGTGCGCAAACTGGTGCACGCGCCGGGGTCGCCGAATCTTGCGGCGCGTATTTGGCCGCCGGTGGTTTAAGGAAATTCAAACCGCAAAGACGCTAAGACGCAAAGAAAACCGCGCAAAGGAAAATCTTGTTTTTCTTTGCGTAGTCTTTGCATCTTCGCGTCTTTGCGGTGATGAACTGTTCTACTCGTCCTCTTTAGCCGGCACCTGCCGCGCCGGCAGACACATCTGCGTTTGCGTCACAATCGCCACGCATTTGCGGTCGCCGCTGTTGGTGATGGTGGTTTGCCACACCGAGGTAGTGCGCCCGATGTGCAGCGGTATCGCCACGGCGCGCAACACCGGGCCCAGGCCCGCTGCAAAGAAATTCGTTTTTGATTCCAGCGTGCCGCCACGATGATGCGGCGGCATATTGGCAACTGCGCCGGCGGCACCGGTAGCATCGGCCAGCGCCATGATCGCGCCGCCATTCACGCGGCCGTTCCAGTTGCGGTGCATGTCCTTCACGATCATTTCCGCAACAACTTTTTTCTTGCTCAGCGACACGAGCTTCATGCCCATCGAGGTGGGTATGCCGCCGATGAATACCCGATTCGGATCGGGGTGTTGCTGCGCTTTGGTAACCCTGGTGACTTTGGTAACGCCGGTGGTGCTGGATTTTTTTGCAGCTTTCTGAGTAGCCATTGCGGGTAGTGCTCCGGTTGTTCACGATATTCACCATAAGGAATCGCCGCCGCCATCAATAGCCTACCGCTTATACTCGCAGCTCTGATGGTGGAGACAATTCGTGGGCCGCATTGTAAACGGGAATGGTGTGCTTGGGCTTGCTGCGTGCGCTACGTGTGCGGTATGCGCGACTGGGGCTTTGGCGCACGCACACGCGCAGACAGAAAGCTTTCCCTCGCGCCCCGTGCGCCTCATCGTGCCGTTTGCACCGGGCGGCGCGGGTGATGTATTGGCGCGCATCCTCGGTGCGAAGCTCACTGAAATTACCGGCGCGCAGCACGTGGTGGATAACCGCGGCGGCAGCGGCGGTTTGCTCGGCACCGAAATCACCGCCAAGTCGGCGGGCAACGGCTACACGCAGTTGCTGCACAGCGCCGGCATTTCCTACGAACCAGCGCTGCGCGACAAATTGCCGTACGACACCGTGCGCGATTTGGCGGCGGTAACCTTGATTGGCTACACGCCGAATTTACTGGTGGTGCATCCCGCGTTCAGCGCGCGCAGTGCGCAAGACTTGATTGCGCTGGCGAAGCAAAAGCCGGGTGCGATTACTTTCGGCTCCGGCGGCGTGGGCAGTTCGTCGCATCTGGCGGTGGCGCTGTTTCAAAGTCTCGCGGGTGTGCGCTTCAATCACATTCCGTACAAAGGCGCGGGGCCGGCGCTGGGTGAAGTGATTGCCGGGCAAATCGGTTTCATGATCGCCACCTCGCCCGGCGCGTTGCCGCATGTGAAAAGCGGACGGCTGCGTGCACTCGGTGTTTCCAGCGTTGTGCGTTCGAGTGTGTTGCCGGAGGTGCCGACCATCAATGAGAGCGGATTGCCCGGTTACGATTACGTCGCGTGGTTTGGTGTGTTCGTCGCGGGCGTAACGCCGCGCGCGCTGATTGCACGCATCGATACGTTGAACAAACAAGCGATAGCCGACACGGATACCAAAGCCAAACTCGAACTCGCCGGTATCACCACGCAACCGACCACGCCGGAAAAATTTCACCACATGCTGCGCGTGGAAATCGCCAAGTGGAAAAAAATTATCAATGCCGCAGGCATTAAAGCTCCGTAGAAAAATATTCAACAAAATCAAATACTTATGTATATTATTCGAATGACGATTGTAGCGCTGTGTGCGAGCGTGGCGCATGCGCAAGATCCTTCGACAAGCTCAGGACAGGGCTATCCGGTGAAACCCATCCGCCTGATTGTTCCGTTCGTGCCCGGCGGCGCGAATGATCTGATCGGCCGCATCGTCGGTCTCAAAATTACCGAAGCATACGGCCAGCAAGTGGTAATCGAAAATCGCGGTGGTGCCGGCGGTTCAGTCGGCGTCGAGGCCGCAGCGAAAGCACCGCCGGATGGTTACACGCTGGTGCTCGGCAACATCGCGAATCTGTCGGTGAACCCCACGCTGTATCGCAAGCTCGCCTACAACCCGCTCACTGATTTGCAGCCGATTACGCTGATTGCAAAAGTGCCGACCATACTCACGGTGCATCCGTCGCTGCCCGCGAAAAATGTACTGGAGCTGATCGCGCTCGCGCGCGCGCAGCCGGGCAAGCTCACCTTCGGCACGGGCGGCGGCGGCAGCGGCAGTCATCTCACCATGGAACTGTTTATCCTGCAAACCAAACTGAATCTCGTGCATATTCCGTACAAAGGCGTGGGTCCGGCGATGATCGATTTGCTCGCCGGGCAAATCACCATGTCGTTCGGTGCGGTGCCTGGGGTGCTGCCTTATGTACGATCGGCGCGCAGTGGTCGCCTGCGTGCGCTGGGTGTGTCGGGGCCGAAGCGCATTGCAGCGCTGCCCGATTTGCCGACCGTGGCGCAGGCAGGTGTGCCGGGTTTTGAATCGACGTTGTGGTATGGTGTGTTGGCACCTGCGGGAACGCCCATGCCTATCGTCACGCGCTTGCACGCGACACTCACGCGTGCGCTGCAAACGGCGGACATGAAAGAACGTTTTGCCGCGGAAGGTTCCGAGCCCATCGGCAGTACTCCGCAGGAATTTCACGCGTTTATCAAGAGCGAGATTGAACGCTGGGCGCTGGTGGTGAAAGCGTCGGGGATGAGGGCGGAATGAGAGCGTGATTGACTACAGCTATAATAATTGTTGGGCTATTTATGGGCCACGAAGATCCGCGATGTCTCCGAGGTGTGCACGGAATGGCTTAAAAGAAAACCATCCTGATGGTTTGATGTTCGGTGCGACTTGCCGTCGGCTATCGATATGCGGCGCGATAACATCGATGCGGCGTTGGTGCGCAAGGAGTTCTGTGACAATGCAGTCTAATTTTACTGGCCGCGGCAATTACCTTTTTATGAATAATAAAAAATTGTTTAAAATCAAATACTTACGATATATTATCGCTGGTGTGACGATGGCGAGTTTTGAGCATGCTGTTGCACAACGGTATCCCGCGCGCCCGATCCGTTTGATCGTGCCGCAAAGCGCTGGTGGTTCTACCGATCTCGTCGCGCGCCCGCTGGCGCAACGTCTGGCCGAAGCGTTGAAGATATCCATCGTCGTTGATAACCGCCCCGGCGCGGGCAGCACGATAGGTACCGACATCGCTGCCAAAGCGCGGCCGGATGGTTACACGCTATTGGCGGTCGCGGCCTCGTTCAGCATAAGTCCGAGCCTCTACAAGAAATTGCCGTTCGATCCGGTCAACGATTTTGCACCGATATCGCTGCTGTCGTCGCTGCCGAATATTCTGGTGGTGCATCCCGCGCAGCCGGTGAGGTCGGTGAAGGAGTTGCTGGCGTATGCCAAGGCGCAATCCGGCAAGCTCAACTACAGTTCCAGCGGCACGGCCACCGGCACGCATATGTCAATGGAACTGTTTAAGCACATGACCGGCATTAGCATCACGCATATTCCGTACAAAGGCGGCGCGCCGTCGGTGACGGCGTTACTCTCCAGCGAAGTGCAGTTGTGTTTTGCGACGATCTCCACCGCGCTGCCGCACGTGAAGAGGGGCAGGCTGCGTGCGCTGGCGGTGTCCACCGCGCGCCGCGCGACTGCCGTACCAGCGGTGCCCACGATTGCCGAAAGCGGCGTGCCGGGCTACGACTATGCGGCGTGGATCGGCTTGCTCGCGCCGGCGAAAACGCCGGTCGCCATCGTCAGGAAGTTGCATGTCGAATCTGCGCGCGTGATGCATACACGGAAGATGAAAACACTGCTGCAGCACGAAGGTGCGGAGCCTATCGGCAATTCGCCGCAGGAATTTGGCAACATCCTTCGCACCGAAGTGGAACGCTGGAAAGTGGTCACCCAGGCGGCGGGGATTAAGGCCGAATAGCGCGCTTTCCCCGCACGCTCACTCCGCCATCAGCGCAAACGTCCACACCGAAGCCCTCGGCGACACCTGTTGCCGGATCGGCGGGTTGTTGATGCCACTGTTGCCGTCGAGGGCGGTGATGCCGCCGCGCAGCAGCGCCGATATGATGAGTCGATTCATGGTTTTTCCCTGTAATAATTTCTGTCTGGCGTGCATCCTGCGGTTGTCCCCTGCGTTTAGCAACGGGGTACACATGCTGGATTTTGCGCGAAGTTTTTGAGTCTGCGAAAATGAGGTTTACGATAGTTCATGAAGCCAAAAAAAGGGGGAACTATGAGTATGCGCGTTGGTTCCATACTGTTGCTGCTTGCTGCACTTGTGCTGCTCACGCCCGCCGGCCAAGCGGACCCGATCCCGCCAGGCTGGTACGGTCAAAACGTCGAGGTGCTCGGCTATACCATCATGGGTGGCCGGCCGGGGTTCAAGATTGCGATGACGCGGGCCGGGGATAAGTGGTATCTGATCACGGGCCACTACAATGTATCGGGTTGGAGCGTGATTGATGTCACTGACCCGAAGAACCCAACGGTAGCGAAATTCATAGCGGGGCCGGCGAACACCAGCACCAATCAGGTGGACATTGGCGACGGCATACTGCTGTCGGCGATGGGGCGGCCGTTTCGCCGCGAAGATGCTGGCATGGACGCCAATAAACCGTATCAAGCGGGTGTGGTGTTGATCGACATCAAAGACCCGCTGAACCCGAAGGAGCTCGGCCGCTGGCTGACCGATAAACAGAACGGGCGCGGCACGCACCGCAATGTGTATGCGGGTGGCAAGTACGCTTATCTCGCGGCGGACATGCAGGGCTATTCAGGTGACATATTGGTGATACTCGATGTCAGCAATCCGGCCCAGCCGGTGGAGGCGGGGCGCTGGTGGGTGCCGGGGCAACACTTCGGCGGCGGCGAGAAGCCGCAGAAAGACCCGGATGTCAATCTGCACAGCCCACAGTTTCTCGATGGCAATCACTTGTATTTGTCGTATGGCGACGCGGGCATGGTGATACTCGACGTGAGCAATCCTGCCACGCCGCAACTGGTGTCGCGCACCAAGTTTGAACCTTCGCATCGCTTTGACGTGCACACGATTACGCCCGACTACAAACGCAAACTCGTCTATGCGAATTCGGAGGCGGTAGTGTATGACTGCAAGGGGCCGTTGGATCATGTGACGGTGGTGGATGTGTCAAACCCGGCGAAGCCGCTGCCGCTGTCGCGCTTCCCCGTGCCCATCCCGCCGCCCGGTTTGCCCTACACCAGCTTCTGCGACAAAGGCGGGCGCTTCGGGCCGCACAATCAGAATCAGTTGCAATACAACCCGTACGTCGAGAAACAGGGCAATCTGTCTTATGTCACGTGGTTTAACGCGGGCTTGCGTATTTACGATGTGTCGGATAAGCGCTCACCGCGCGAGATCGGTCACTTCATGGCTGCTCCGCCGCAGAAGCAGTATCTCTCGGCGTATGGTCCGTTTGTGCGCATGGAAGACATCCTCGTCGACACGCGCGGCTATATCTATGTCACCGGCGGCGCGCAGCAGGGTATTTATATTCTGCGTTACACTGGACCTGTGAAAAACTAAGCGTGCTCAATATGACGACCAAGCTGAATGAGATATGTCGAGCGATTGCGCTGCTGTTGATGCTGGCGCTATGTTCGCTATCGGCGATTTCGGCCGATGCTGTTGATCCGCATGAGGCGGATCGCAAGCAACTGTTGCAGATTTTCGCGGAAATTGTCAACGGCATTAACGAGCAGAACATCGATCGTATGGTCGCGCAAATGGACGAGAACGCGACAGTGATCTGGCTCAATGCCGAAGCGTCGCGCGGCCACGCCGATATCAAGGCGTACTATAAGCGCATGGTCGGCACCGGTGACGCCATACTCAAAAAATACACCACCACGGCCAAGGTGGCCGCGCCGGCGCGTTTCATTGGCGACATCGCGGTGGCGGACGGCGCCATGGAAGACGAGTTCTTTCCGATCCGTCGCGACGCGTTCAAGCTCAACTCAAACTGGTCGGTGACGTGCGTAAAGCGCGACGGAAAATGGAAAATCGTGCACCTTCATTTATCCACCAATGTGTTCAATAACAACCTGCTGGATGAAGTGAAGCAGATGGTTTGGTATGCCGGCGGCGGTGGATTATTGGCCGGGCTCGCGCTGATGTTTGTGATCGGGCGCCTCACGCGTGGCAAGAAGGCTGCTTAAACCGCCCAACTATATTTCACTACCGCATAGAACACGGGTGCGGGCAGCCACAGCGAATCAATACGGTCGAGCATGCCGCCGTGCCCGTGGATCAGGTCGCCCCAGTCCTTGATACCGCGGGCGCGCTTTTGCGCGGACAGGATGAGTCCGCCGATGAAACCCAATAGCGTGATCAGCAGCGACAGCAGCGTCGCCTGAAGCGGAGAAAATGGCGTCATCCACCACAAGCTCGCGCCGATCAACGTAGCGCAGGTGATGCCGCCGGCGAAGCCTTCCACCGTTTTCGAGGGCGAGACAGCGGGCGCAATCAAATGTTTGCCGCAGAGCTTGCCCCACACGTACTGCAACACATCGCTCGCCTGTGCCACCACGATCAAGAAAGCCAGTAGCAAGACATTACGGTCTTGGTAGTCGGGAATCTCCAGTGTAAGCAGCGCCGGGATGAAGGCCATGCAAAATACGCAGATACCCAGCCCATTGATCCACGCGCGTGTACGCGACGCGCACGGTGCCGCCAGGAATTCATGCAACGCGGTCACGGCAATGATCGCAAACAGCAGGCAGGTCACCAGCGCGCCCGCCCACAATGCGCCGCCGACGACTGCGGCCATCACCCACCACGAACGCACACGGGCACGCAGATTGTCGACGCCGGCGTGCGGCGCCCCGCGTGCGAGTCGATGTTTCAATAGCGAGCCAATCACCGAGGCCGATACCAACACCATCGTGATGGCACTGGTTAACCAAAGTGCGTGATGGCCGGCAGTCATGTCGTCCACCGCTGCGCGCGTGCCAGATCATCCAGCGCGAGACACTGCGCGTCGCCGAGCACGATGCCGGGCCGCGCGGTGCGCAGGCGTGCAATGGCCGCCTGCGCAGTCGCGGCGTTACCGCTGGTGATCAGCCAGGCCGCGACAGCGGCGGCGCTGCGCGAATAACCCAG
>JAYUAH010000539.1:0-1500 GCA_043741415.1 Betaproteobacteria bacterium | reverse complement strand
GGAGAACAAGAACACTTATTTAGTTTGGTGGGATTCGCAGATACCGAGCTGTCGTTTCTTGAGTGTGATTTGAATACTTTGATCTTGGACTTGCCAGCAGTCATCAAAGAGTTGCTCTCGATCAACCTTGCGACCAAAGGCATCGATAATGCCCGATAGTTGCCGCAATGAAGTTGGTGGGGAACTTGTTTCCTATTCCCGCAAAGTCTTCATCCCGCTGACGCAGCTCTGCCGCGACATCTGTAGCTATTGCACCTTCGCGCAAGCACCGCAGCCGGGCAAGCGCGCCTATCTGACGGCGGATGAAGTATTAAACATTGCCAAAGCCGGCCAAGCATCAGGCTGCACCGAAGCGCTGTTCACCCTCGGCGACAAGCCGGAGTTGCGCTACAAAGCCGCGCGCGAGGAACTGGCGGCGCTGGGCTACGCGACTACCATCGACTATCTGCACGCGATGTGCGCTTTGGTATTAAAAGAAACGACGCTGCTGCCGCACGTCAACCCCGGTGTGATGACGCGTGAGGAGATGGCGCGGCTGCGCGAGGTGAGTGCATCGCAGGGCATCATGTTGGAAAGCACCGCCGAACGTCTGTGCGAAAAAGGCGGGCCGCATTTTGGTTCGCCGGACAAGCATCCGGCGGCGCGGCTGGAAACGCTGCGACTCGCGGGTGAGCTGAAGATTCCGTTCACCACCGGCATTCTCATCGGTATTGGCGAAACCCAGCAGGAGCGCGTCGATGCTTTGATCGCAATACGCGATTTGCATCAGCAGTACGGCCACATACAAGAAGTGATCATCCAGAATTTCCGCGCCAAGCCCGATACGCGTATGGCCGATGCGCCGCACGCGCCGCACGAAGAATTGCTGTGGACGATCCGTGCCGCGCGCGAGATTCTCGGCAACGACATGAATATCCAGGCGCCGCCGAATCTCAGTTTTGATAACTGCGGCGACCTGATCGACGCCGGCATCAACGATTGGGGCGGCGTGTCGCCGGTGACCATTGATCATGTGAATCCCGAAGCGCCGTGGCCTGCGATTGAAAAATTGCGCGAGATTACGGCATCGCGCGGCAAGGTGTTGGTGGCGCGGCTGCCGAGTTATCCGGTATACGTGCATGACGCGGCCCGTTGGCAAGCGCCGGATATTGCGACGCGCCTGATTCGTGCGAGTGATTCGGAAGGTTATGCGCGCGATGATGCGTGGTCGCCTGGCTTGTTGTTGCCCATAAGCCACATTTCAGTAAAAACAAATAATTGTTTAAAATCAAATACTTACGATATATCGAGCGAAGCGGGCATCACACATATGTTCGCCGCCCGCGGCAACGAATTCGCTGACATCTGCGCCACCGCTGATGAACTTCGCAAGCAGACCGTCGGCGACAGCGTGCGCTACGTGGTGAACCGCAACATCAACTACACGAATATCTGCGCCTATCACTGCACCTTCTGTGCGTTTTCCAAAGGCACGCACAGCGCGTCGTTGCGCGGAGAGCC
>JAYUAH010000538.1:0-3847 GCA_043741415.1 Betaproteobacteria bacterium | reverse complement strand
CGATTAGCGATTGTTATTTTCGCGCCGTAGCAAACTCGTTCCCGCCGAGACCTCACTACATAGCCATTTTAATATAAATAATTTGTTTATAATCAAATACTTACATTAATATAGCACTTTATCACCATGACCGCATCGAGCGACCTGCAACAACTTCTGGCGCGCGTCGCGCTGGGCGACCGGGCGGCATTTCGGCGTTTGTATGATGCGACGGCACCGTCTCTGTTTGGCGTTGCGTTACGTATAGTCAGACAACGGGATCGCGCGGAAGAGGTGCTGCAGGATGCATTCGTCAATGCCTGGCAGCGGGCGTCGGGATATCAGGCCGCGTTGAGCCAGCCGCTGACCTGGCTGACCGCGATCGTGCGAAATCGCGCGCCCGATGAACTGCGCAGCGGCGCCCGCCACGTTGCCGATTCGTTGGACGATGAGAAAAGCGGAGCCCCACTGGAGATGGAAGACACACAACCCACCCCCCTCGGTTTGCTGGAGCAAGCCGCGGATGCGCTGGCGATTCGGGACTGCCTCGACGCGATCGATGGCCCGCAGCGGCAATGTCTGGCGCTCGCCTATTACTAGGGGTTTAGCCACGCCGAGGTGGCCAGCCATATCGGCTCACCCATTGGCAGCGTGAAGGTGTGGCTACGGCGCGGGCTAGACAAATTAAAGCGCTGTCTGGACCGGCTGCCATGAAATACCAGCAGCCCGAACTGCTGGAGCGCTTGGCTGGGGAGTACGTGCTGGGCACCATGAGTGCACGCGTGCGCCGTCGTTTCCAGGCGATACAGCGCGCGTCACCTGCGGCGCAACAAGCGGTTCAGGCTTGGGAACAGCGCTTGAGCCCGCTCGCCCAGTCCGTCCTGCCGGTGCAGCCCTCCGCTGCCGCATGGGCCGCGATCGAGCGCAGAACCGGCAGCAGCGCAGCACCGGCGGTGGCATCGGCACCCGGCTGGTTTGCGTGGGCTCATTGGCTAAAGCCAGCGCTAGGCGTGGCGTTCGGCGTCGTCGCAACATTGGGCCTTGTCAGGCTGTACCCGGATGCCGTGGTGCCGGTAGACGAGATCGTGCAATCGCGCGGCATCTTACCCGCCAGCTATGTCGGTTTACTCACCGATGCCGCCAACAACCCGGTAGTGCTCGCCAGCTCGACGCGCCACGGTAAGACCCTGTCGATCAAAATGCTGCGTAAAGTCGAGGTGCCTGCCGGTAAGATTCTGCAACTGTGGGCGCTACCCAAGGAAGGGGCGGCCTTCCCGCTCGGTATCGTGCCCGCCGAAGGCAAGGGCACTTTGCAGATGACCGATACCTCGGAAAAATTGCTGTCTGCCGTGCCGCGCCTCGCGGTTTCGGTCGAGGATGCACCGGCGCGTCCCGGCGCTGCACCGGCAGCTTTCGTACTGACGGGCAATTGCGTCAAGCTCTGGTAATTGCCGCCGTTTCTCTGCCGCAAAAATATTTGCGCGCAGGGTGTCTCCAATCCCGCAGGTCGCTCCGTATATCAGGACAGGTCGCGCAATCACGCGCCGCCCCACTTACCGGAGATGACCATGAATAAGCTGATGCTGACTGCCCTTGCCACCGCCTTTGCGGCCAATGTAGCGATGGCCCAGTCTATTGCCTTCAACAACGGTACGCTGACCGATGGAGCGGGACGCACGCTCTACACCTTCGACAAAGATGCCGCCAGTAAGAGTAACTGCAACGGCGGTTGCGCCGCAGCCTGGCCGCCATTCATCGCCAAGGACGGTGAGCGCGCGAACGCGGGCTACAGCACGATCGCGCGCGACGACGGCGCCAAGCAGTGGGCGATGAACGGCAAACCGCTCTACTTCTTCGCAGCAGACACGGCGCCCGGCGAGGTCAAAGGCGACGGCCAAGGGGGGGTGTGGCATGTCATTCGCGGCGCGGACAAGCGTGCGGAGACGCAGCCCGCGGCGGTTAAGCAATCTGCCGGTACTTACAATTCCTACGGCGCCGGCAGCGGCGGTTACTGAGCGTCGGCGACCGAGCGGGCGGGAATCACGGCTCAGTGCAAGCCCTTCTCCCTCTGGGCGAAGGGAACCCTTGAAGCGGAGCAGAAGGGTTGGGATGAGGGAGGCACAGTCACGCAAATAGGTAAAGCGCGATGAGAAATGCGATGCCCTTCACGCGACTGCCGGCCCTATCCGCCGCGCCACCGCGGGTGAACCGGGTGCGTGGATTAACCGCCGCACCACTTTGTCGGTCCATGCCGCGCGCTGCGGGTATGCGGCTTCGCGACTCACGAAAATGCCGTTCCTCGCGTCGAGCGATTCAAACTCAAACAGCACGGCATGTTTGGCCCAACCCGATACCGACACCAGCTTGCGCGCACGTATGCAGCCGGACACGCGTGCGCACGAGGCGAGGTACCACTGCTCGTACCAGTCGGCAAGTTCGTCTTCGTCCTCATAAGCCGCGCTGTTATAGCTGCCGAGTTGAATGCACGGCGCAGGGCCGCTGAAACGCGGCGCTTCGGGACCGTCGACGCGCGCTTGCTCAAGCAGAATGGCGCTGCGCACGCCGCTGCGTAGCCCGAGCAGGCTTCGGCCCTGATCCGGCAGGGCAGCGTGCATTTGCGCGGGCGCAGGATCCACAAATACGCCCGGATCGTCGCCGCCGAAAATCAGTATAAAGCGCGTGCCGCCCGGCACTGACGCATCGCGGGTGCGCTTTAAGCGCCCCTTCGCGCCGGAATAAACCGGGTCGGTTTCGGCAGCATAATGCGCGGCCCACGATACGCCGGGGCGCGCCAGCACGTGCGGAATGTAATTGTCGTGAAGCCACGCGAAATACACCTCGCGGTGCGCGGCGGGCAAATCGTACCAGGTCACCCACAGTCCTCGATCGATGTTCAAGCCGCCCTCACTTTCCCAATGGGCACGATGCCCCAATGAATCAACAATGCACACAGCGAAGCGGTCATCGCTATCGCGCACACCGCCAGCCATCCATACAGCGCGAAGGCGGTGCTGGTGAGCAACGCGCCCACCGCATTGCCGCACCACACGTGCATGCCGAAGATGGTGTTGGCACGTGCGCGTGAATCGGGCACGGCGGCGTTGACCAGCGTTTGATTCGCCACCATCGCCGTGCGCAAGCCACAATCGAGCAGCATCGCGCCGGCCACCACAAACACCATTGAGGTTGCCGCGAAGCCAAACGCAAGCCACGCCGCGATCATCACGCACACGCCGGTGGTCACCACCGGCACGGCACCGGCGCGATCCATCCAGCGCCCCGCCGGTCGCGCGACGAGAATGCCGGCCGCACCCGGTATGCCGATGAAGCCGGCTTCAGTCGGCCCCACGTGATGCAGGATCGCCAGCATGGGTGCCACCACCGCCCAGAATCCACCGTAGCAAATGCCGAGTAAAAATTGTATCGATGTCGCACGCTGCACGTTGCCGTGTTTGCGCCAGATCAAGAATATCGACCCCAGCAATTCGCGATACGATACTTGCGTGGTGGCGCGCGTGTTCGGCAGCCACGCCAGCAGCGCGCACAACAGGGCAATATGCATGCCGGTGGACCACACATAGCTCCAGCGCCAGCCCCAGTGTGTGGCAATCAAACCACCGGCGATGCGCGCAAATAAAATGCCGATGAACATCGCCATCAACTGCGTGCCCACCGCGCGTCCGCGATGCTGCGGCGGCGCGATGTCCATCACGATGGAAATGAACACGAGCCCGACCGACGAACAAATGCCCGTAACCAGACTCGCCAGCGCCAGCGCGCCTATGGAGGGTGCGACGGCCATCACCACCTGCGCTGCGGCGAGCACCGTGATCATACTGATAATGAGCCAACGCTTGTTGATGCGGTC
>JAYUAH010000537.1:0-3854 GCA_043741415.1 Betaproteobacteria bacterium | reverse complement strand
GGATTTTCCTGATCCCACAACTTCGTTTCGTAACCGTGGCAGGCGCGGCCACAGGTGGTGGTGATCACCTCGACACTGTCGTCGGGTAGCGTGTATTGGTGCGAACCGTTTTCAGTCATGCCGTAAATGTTTTGCGGCTTGATGCCGCTATCGAGAAACGCGCGTGCGGTTTCCGGTGGGATTACCGAACCTGCCATATAAAAGAGATTCACTTTGCCGAGGTCGCTCATGCCGCGCTGCTTGGCGTCCGCCAGAATATCAATCGCATGCGTCGGCACACCCATCACGTAGGTCGCGTTGGTTTCGATCAGGCCATCGAGCGGCTTCATGCCCGGCTTGAGATCGTTCACCACCAGTTCAAAGCCCGCGCACAGGCTTTGTGCAATAGCCACCGTGGCGATGTGATGCGACAGCGGGCTCATCGAATACAGTATCGTACGCTCGTCGTGATGCCAGTCGTGCACCATCGCGCGGCCATTGGCGAGCAAGGTGTTGTCCGAATGCAGCACGCCTTTGGGCATGCCGGTGGTGCCGGAGGTGAACGCGAGATAGACGATTTTGTCGGGATCGGTGTCGACATCCGGCAACGTGGATGCGGACGGCGCACCGAGCGCGGGGAAATCCTGCGTATCCATGCGGTAGACGCGCTTCAACCCAGATAAACTTTTGACGGCCTCGAACACATCTACCTTGTCCGCATCCGCACCATAGCCCGCTTGCGTAAACAGCGCGGCGCTGTGGATGCGCTCCATCAATGGGACGATTTCGGCCACCGTGTAATTCTGATGCAGCGACGGGTTGCACACATAGCCGTTGCGCGAGCAAGCGAGAAACACTACCACCGCTTCCACGCGATTCGGCAACCACACCGAGACACGTTGGCCGCGTTTAAAGCCTGATGCATACAGATCGGCGGCCAGCGCGTCCACCCATTGCAGCAATTGCGCCCACGTCAGGCGCTGGCGGCTGTCGCGCAGCGCATACGCTTGCGGACGCACTTGGGCGTGTTGCGCGAGCAGCGCGTACATGGTTTCGGCGCGCCACCAGCCGGCGTCGTAGTAGCGTTGCGCCGTTTTCGGGTTGTGCAGTGTGAGCAGCGTAGACATCGAAAAAATCAATGCCCGAATTTGTCCGCATTCGGCTTGCGTTTGCCACGGAACGAAGCGCCCAATTCCTTAGACTCATCGGTATCCAAATACAAGCGCAGCAACAAATCATGCGACACGCGTGCAAGTCCCGACACGCCACCGTGGCGCGCGGTGAAAGCGGCTTTGATCGACGCCAGCGCAAACGCACCGCGATCCGCTATCTCCAGCGCCATTTTGCGCGTTTCTTCCTTGAGTTTGTCGTCGGGCACGACTTTGTTGATCAAACCGATTTCCAGCGCTTCTTTTGAAGACAGACGCGGGTTGGCGAACCACATTTCCTTGGCTTTTTTCTTGCCCACCAAGTCTTCGAGATACCAGGTGCCGTAGCCTGCGTCGAAGCTGCCCATCATCGGGCCGACTTGACGGAACACCGCGCTCTCTTTCGCAATGGTGATGTCGCACATCACTTGCAGCACTTGGCCGCCGCCGACAGCATAGCCGTTGACGGAGGCGATCACGGGTTTTTGCAAGCGCTCGATGGATTCATAAATTTCCAGCGTGGGCAGCATGCCGGCGTAGAGGTTGGTGTCTTCGAGGCCGTCTTTGCGCCCGCCAATGCAGAAAAATTTATCACCTGCGCCGGTGATCACCAGCACGCGCGTACGCGTCTCGCGGCGAATGCCGTCGATGCAATCGCGGATTTCGTGACACATCTCGGCGGTAAACATATTGCCGTCGTCGGGGCGGTTCAGCGTGAGCCAGCCTATCGCGCATTCTTCTTCATAAGTAATTGTTTTAAAAGACATTTTTTAAATCACTTTCTGCGTTTTCAGTTGTGCAATTTGGTCAGCGCTGTAACCGAGCATGCCGCTCAGCACCGCATCGTTATGTTCGCCCAGCCGCGGCGGCGCGCTGCGGTATGTGGCGTTGCTGTCGTCGATGGCGATGCCCAAGCCCACTTGCGGGATGCGCCGCTCGCCATGCTTTGCGGTGTAGAACAAACCGCGCGCAATTAACTCGGGATCGCTCGCTACTTCCTCCGCGCTGTTCACCGGCCCAGTGGGCACGTTATGCTCGACAAATAATTTCAGCCAATGTTCGCGCGATTGCGTGAGCAACACGGCCTGGATTTTTTCGATAATCTCCGGGCGCACCGCGCAGCGTTCGGCATTGGTGGCATAACGCGGATCATCCGCCACCGCGGGCTGGCCCACCGCCTGCCAGAAGCGTTTGAAAATGCCGTCGTTGCCCAGCCCCAGCGTAAGAGGCCGGTCTTTGGTGTCGAAGGTTTGATAGACAGAAATCACGCTATCTTTAGCGCCCGTGCGCTGCGGCACCGTGCCGCTGCCTAAATACGGCACGATGCGCGGCGACATGAAACGCGTCATGCTGTCGATCATCGCGATGTCGATTTTGTGGCCTTTGCCGCTGCGCTGTCTGTCAAACAATGCCGCGAGTAACGCGTAGGCCGCGTCCATGCCGGCGATCAAATCCGCAGCGGGTGTGCCGATTTTTTGCGGCGGGCTGGCGGCTTCGCCGGTGAGAGCCATCACGCTGCTGTAGCCCTCCGCGATCAGGTCGTAACACGGGAAATCCTTGCGCGCGCCTGTGAGACCGAAGCCCGATAGCGACAGGTGTACGATATCCGCGCGCACCGCCGACAGCGCAGCGTAATCCACGCCGAGTTTTTTCTGCACGCGATCGGTCAGATTCACAATCACCACGTCGGCTTTGCGCACCAGATCATGCAGCACGGCGCGACCCGCATCATTGGTGTAATCGAGTGTGACGCTTTGCTTGTTGCGATTCACACTCAGAAACCACAGCGATTCGCCGTCGAGCCACGGCGGGCCCCACGCACGGCAGTCGTCACCTTTGCTGGGACGCTCGATCTTGATGACCTCGGCGCCCATGTCGCCCAACAGCATGGCGGCATAGGGCCCCGCGATGGAGGTGGTGAGATCCAGCACGGTGACGCCTTTTAACAGCGCCAAGGGCGCTGTCGCCGGTGGCGGCGGCAGTTTATCCAGAGGTAGCACGGGTTTCGATCGTCTGTAAAGAATGCAGCCGTTCAGCGCGGCACGGCGTCGAGCGCCTCGTCGTAGCGCTTGCGCGCCGCTGCTTCCTTTGCTTTGGCGGCATCGCGCGCCTGCATGGCTGTGTCGAGATCCGCCTTGAGTAGGTCAGCGCGGGCACGCGCAGCATTGTGGGCTTCTTGCGTATTCACTACATCCTGTTCCGCAAGTTTGGCGTCGAACACCGCTTGCTGCATTTCGCGATAGGTGGCGGTGGCGCGCTGCTGACTGAGCAGTCGCACCTGCTCCGCTTCAATCGAACGACCCTCGACCGCCGCAGGCTTGCCGGCTGGCGCCTGCTGCGCGCACACGAGCGGTGCCGCCAGCATTGCGGCAAGCACGCACACCACCTGAGCGCCGTGTGCGCGACGCATCACGGCAGCAATACCGTAGACCCGGTGGTCTTGCGGCCTTCGAGATCGCGATGCGCCTGCGCCGCTTCGCGCAGCAGGTAGGTTTGGTTGATGGCGATTTTGAGCGCGCCTTTTTTCACCACCGAGAACAAATCGCGCGCCGCGGCTTCGAGGTCTTCGCGCGTGGCGGTGTAATTGCCGAGGGTCGGGCGCGTGAGAAACAGCGAACCTTTTTGCGCGAGGATGCCGATATTTATCGGCGGCACCGCGCCGGAGGCATTGCCAAAGCTTGCCATCACACCCAGCGGCGCCAGGCAGTCGAGCGAATCCATAAAGGT
>JAYUAH010000536.1:0-3858 GCA_043741415.1 Betaproteobacteria bacterium | reverse complement strand
GGATGGACTTCTCGCAAAGCGCTTGCCTGCCCGATGGTGACCACGGCAACATCATACTCGTGGGCTTGATGGGCGCCGGGAAAACGTCGGTGGGCAAGGTGTTGGCGCGGCTATTGGACAAGGTATTTTTCGATTCGGATCACGAAATCGAACGCGCAACCGGCGTGCGTGTTGCAGTCATATTCGAGTTCGAAGGCGAAGCGGGGTTTCGTGCGCGCGAACATAAGATGATTGTTGAACTGGTTGGGCGGGAGAACGTCCTGTTGGCCACCGGTGGTGGTGCGGTGCTGTCAGCGGAAAATCGCGCGCTCATCAAAACCAACGGCACCGTCATTTATTTGCATGCCCCGGTAAAATCGTTGCTGCGGCGCACGCAGCGCGACCGCAGCCGGCCCTTGCTGCAAGTGCCGGATCCCGCCGCCAAATTGAATGAACTATATGCGCAGCGCGATCCGTTGTATCGTGAGGTAGCGCATCTCGTGGTCGACACCGGCAACCAAAGTGTGCGCACGCTGGCCGGGCAAATCGTCACAAAACTTGCGGCTTATGCCAACTCGGGCAATAACGTAACTATTTGATTTTATGAGAAATTTATCTGTTAACCTGGGGGATCGCAGCTACCCCATACACATCGGCGTCGGACTCTTGAGCAACGCCGCGCTGATACCGGAACCGTTGTTGGCCGGCAAAGCGGTGGTCATCACCAACGAAACCGTCGCGCCGCTGTATCTAGAGACGGTGCTGGCCGGCCTGCGCGCGCGCGGCACCACCTGCATCCCGGTCGTGCTGCCCGATGGCGAGGCTTACAAAAGCGCGGAAACCCTTAACAAAATTTTCGATGCGTTGCTGACGAATCGCTGCGAGCGCAAGACGCCGTTGATCGCACTGGGCGGCGGCGTCATCGGCGACCTCAGCGGATTCGCCGCGGCGACTTATCAGCGCGGCGTGCCGTTCATCCAGCTTCCGACCACGCTGCTGGCACAGGTCGATTCTTCGGTGGGTGGCAAGACCGCAATCAATCATCCACTGGGCAAAAACATGATCGGCGCGTTTTATCAGCCGCAAGTGGTGATTGCCGACATGGACACACTGCGCACCCTGCCGCCGCGCGAACTCGCGGCCGGCCTGGCTGAAGTGATCAAATACGGATTCATTCGCGATCCGGAATTTCTCGACTGGCTGGAAAAAAATGTCGACTGTTTAACCGCGCTCGAACCCGAAGCGCTGGCGTTTGCCGTTGAGCGCTCGTGTCAGAACAAGGCCGACGTGGTCGCCAACGACGAACGTGAGACCGGCGAGCGCGCACTGCTCAATTTCGGTCACACGTTTGGTCACGCCATCGAAACCGGCATGGGTTATGGCGTGTGGCTGCACGGCGAAGCGGTCGCGGCAGGCATGGTGATGGCGGCGCGCTTTTCTGAAAAATTGGGGTTCATCGGCAAGTCCGATGTGCAGCGCGTGGTGGATATTTTGCGGCGCGCGAAACTGACGGTGGTAGCACCCGAGCTGGGTGCAGAGCGTTACTTCGACCTGATGGGCCACGACAAAAAAGTCGAAGGCGGCAAAATCAAATTTATCCTGCTGAAGAAACTGGGCGAGGCGTTCATCTGCAATCAATACGACACCGCGGCACTGCATTCCGTGCTGTCCACGCCGGCACAGGCCCATGCTTAAAGTCGCGCCCTACGCCGCCGCCGCCGCCGGTGCCCGCGTGCATCGTGAGGCGGCAGCGGTGGGCCGCAGCGAGTATCAACGCGATCGCGATCGCATTATTCACTCCACCGCGTTTCGCCGTCTCGAATACAAAACGCAGGTGTTCGTCAATCACGAAGGCGATCTGTTTCGCACGCGCCTCACGCACAGCCTGGAAGTCGCGCAAATCTCGCGTTCCATTGCGCGGCAACTCAATCTCGATGAAGACCTGACCGAGGCTATCACGCTCGCGCACGATCTGGGCCACACGCCGTTTGGCCATGCCGGTCAGGACGCCTTGAACGCGTGCATGAAACCCTACGGCGGCTTTGAGCACAATCTGCAAAGCCTGCGCGTGGTCGATCATCTCGAACAACGCTATGGTGGCTTTGACGGCCTCAATCTCACGTTTGAGACGCGCGAAGGCATACTCAAGCATTGCTCGCGCAAAAACGCGCTGCAACTGGGCGCGGTGGCCGAGCGCTTTATCAAACGGCGGCGCCCGTCGCTGGAAGCGCAACTGGTCAATCTGTCCGATGAACTAGCTTACAACAATCACGACGTCGACGACGGCCTGCGCTCGGGGCTGATCACGCTGGAACAACTGTCCACCGTACCCATTTTTCGCCATCATCGTGATATCGCGCTTAAAGCGTTTCCTAAAATTAACGAACGGCGCCTGGTGCATGAAACCGTGCGCCGCATGATCAGCACGCTGGTGACTGATCTCACGCGCCAAAGTGCAGCCCACATCAAGGCGCACGCACCCCAGTCGCTCGCGGACGTGCGGCGCGCGCCGCCACTGATCGCGTTCAGCGCAGGCATCGAAAAAGAGCAACTCGCCCTCAAACAATTTCTGCGCATCAATCTTTATCAGCACTATCGCGTGGCGCGCATGAGCAGCAAAGCGCGGCGCATACTCACCGAATTGTTCGACGCCCTGCTCGCCGAACCCAAATTGTTGCCGCCGGATTTTCAGGCGCGGGCGCGCGACGACAAACCGCGCGCCATCGCCGATTACATCGCCGGCATGACCGACCGTTACGCGATGCTCGAACATCGGCGTTTGTTTGCAGTGGAGCCGGTTTAAAAACTAAAAATATTGTTTAAAATTAAATAGTTATGTAGTATTCTCTGCACACGATGTGGGCGCGGCATGGCGCGGTCCGGCACGCTGGCGCTAACAGGCCTGTCGCCAGCGTCGCTGTGTTTGGGGAGGCGCAACATGAGCGTAGAGCAAGGATCGGCGGGTAAGCGCTACAAACTGGGCGTCTTGTTCGTACACGGGATCGGCGACCAAAAGGAAGGCGAGACTTTGACCGCCTTTGGCGAACCGTTGATCGCGTGGATACGTGATTGGATTGCCGGGCACGGCCAGCTCGCGTTTAGTGAACCGATACGGCCCGCGCAGCTCGAATACCTGGTGTCGCAAGGCTTGAAGCCCGACGGCATCGAGGTCACCCACGCTGCGCTATTTCCCTCTAAGCGACTCAGCACCGAGCCGGCGCACAGCGTGCTTGAACTGCGCATCAAGCACGCGGGCGCCGGCCTCACGCAGCAACAGCAACGTTGGTTGTTCGCGGAAAGCTGGTGGGGCGAACAAGTGCAACCGCCGTCGGCATTCAAGTTACTGCTGTGGTTGTTTAGCCGCGGGCCCTTTGTGGCGTTCGCGCACACCGCCGAGCGCGCCTGGCGTTTCGCGCATCCCGACGACACTCAATCGCGCAACCTTATGCGCAAGCTTGATGCCACGGGCTGGCGGCATCTGGTGTGGCCGGTTGCGCTGGGACGGTTTTTCCTGGGGGCCTCCGTACTGCAATTTTGCCTGCTGATCGCGTGGATTATTGCGCTGATTCCGCTCCCGGTGGTTCGCAAATACGTGGTAGCCGCCCTGCAGTACGGCACGCGGATACTTGGCGACAGCTACGGCCTGGTCGCCAACGACACTCAGCGCGGCGCGATTCTCACCCGCTTTCGGCACACCGTGGATTGGTTGCAAACGCAGTGCGACAAGCTGGTGATTGTCGCGCATTCGCAAGGCGCCGGTGTGGTGCACGCGGCGCTGCAGGAGCGGGTGGTTGCAGCGCCGGCGCTGTTGATCACCTTCGGCGCCGGATTGGTAAAACTGTCGCAGTTACGACTATGCGAGGTGCATCGCCGGGTACG
>JAYUAH010000535.1:0-1509 GCA_043741415.1 Betaproteobacteria bacterium | reverse complement strand
CTTGCTCAAGCCTTCGGCCAATGTCCGAGCGGCGGCATCAGGGGTTGAGCCTCCGGGGAAGCCCACCACAATGCGCACCGGCTTGCTAGGCCACGTTGTCGTTTGCGCTTGGCCCGAGGCGGCGTTGGTAACGAGCACGAATGCGACAGCCAGTACCGAGGCCAGCTTTGTGTAGTTCAAGGTGCGTCCCGTCATAAAAATTCCTGAAATTCATTTCTGATTCATTGCTTGTCGCGACCCAGATAAGCGCCGTCCGCTTCGAGCTTTTCCTGCAATTGCGTCACGTCTACCTCACGCGGCGTCAATCCATTTTGCACCGCCAGCGCCGCCGCCGTACCCGCCGCCTGCCCCATGACGAAGCAGCCGCCCGACACTCGCGCTGCCGACTGCCCCCTATGCGTCATCGACGCGCAGCGCCCCGCCACCAGCAGATTGTCGATGCCACGCGGCAACAACATACGGTACGGCAAGTGGTTGAAACCTCGGCAATTGGGGATGTCCTGCCACTTGAACGCGATATTGCCCGCCACATGCTCTTCAACCATCCACCCGTTGACGCCAATCGTGTCATCAAAGCTCGCGCAAGTGAGCACATCGCTCTCGGTCAACTGGTAGTCACCCAAAACGCGGCGCGTCTCACGAACCCCGACCTGCGGCGCAATTTCCAGCAGGTAGGCCTTGTCAAAACCGGGCGCAGATTCGCGCAGGAAACCGAAGAAATCAACAATCTGCTGGCGACCCTGAACCTCGGCAGCGCTGAGCTGCCACGCGTCGGTACCGTCGACTGGGCTGCCGTCAGCGTTGGATAGCTGCGTCACATTGGCGCGCCACTCGGCGGGATTTTTCTGCGGACGGATGATGGGCGATTTTCGTGGGAATTTGCGACCGAGTCGTTCTGCCTTTTCCATCCAAACGCCGAAATGATTCCACGCGTCGCCAGCCCGCACCGGGTCTACACCGTGAACGCGGAACATGGTTGACGGATACATCATGTCGTTGTGGCCCTCGGCGTCCTTTCCCTTCTCGAACGGCGCACCCGCATGAGCCGCCAGATCGCCATCACCAGAGCAATCGATGAAGATGCGACTGAGCACCGCGTGGCGGCCCGATTTGGTTTCGATCAAGAGCGCGGCGATTTTTGTCGGCGATTCCATGATCACGCCCACCGCGGTTGCGTGAAACAGCAGCGCTGCGCCACTGGCCAGCACCAGTTGGTCCGCCGCGACTTTGAATGCCGCGTTGTCGTACGCCTGCGCGGCGATCTTTCCGCCGAACAACACATGCGGCCCGTTCAAACCCCCAAGCTCTCGCATCCGCGCCAGAAGCTCGTCCGCGACGCCGTGCACCACCTGCTCGATCGCGCCGTGTACGTTGGCATGCAACCCTCAGAAATTGGTGACCCCCGCAGCGGTGCCCATGCCACCGAGAAAGCCGTACGCCTCGATTAGTAGCGTGCGTTGACCGGTGCGAGCAGCCGCCGTAGCCGCCGCGATCCCGGCCGGGCCACCG
>JAYUAH010000534.1:0-1514 GCA_043741415.1 Betaproteobacteria bacterium | reverse complement strand
AAACGCTCGACGATGCGATCAACCTGATTAACGCCAACCCGTATGCCAACGGCACGGCGGTGTTCACGCGCTCCGGCGGCGCTGCGCGCAAATTCGAGCGCGAAATCGAAGTCGGCATGGTCGGCATTAACGTGCCGATCCCGGTGCCGGTGGCGTTCTTCTCGTTCGGCGGGTGGCGGCAGTCGTTGTTCGGCGACACCCATGTGCATGGCATGGAAGGCGTGCGTTTCTACACGCGTGGCAAAGTGGTGAGCACGCGCTGGCCGGATGCGAATGCGGTGCCTACCGGGTTCAACATGCCGACCTTAGGGTGAGGCGGTGAGGCGCAAACGTATTAACGGGTTAACGATTGAACGGGTAAATCAGTTGTGAGTGCGCGTGAAAACATTCTGGCGCGGGTGCGCGGGGCGCTGCGGCGTGATGCCGGTGACGGCGTTGCGCTGAGCGCGGTGCAGGCGTACATCAACACGCATGCGCTGAGCGCGCGCCCCGGCGTGAGCGGCGATCTGGTCGCGCGCTTTCGCGACAAGGCGCTTGCGCTATCCACCACTTTTTCCGATGTCGTTCACCTGCACGAGGTGCCCACGGCGGTGGCGGCGTATCTGCGCGCTCATAATCTGCCGCTGCACGCGGTGTGCTGGCCGTCGCTGCAGGCGCTGGCTTGGGGCGACAACGGCGTGCAGGTCGAAGCGCGGCCCGCGACAGACACTGATTTAGTCGGCATTACCGAAGTGTTTTGCGCGATTGCGGAAACCGGCACCTTGATGACGTTGTCGGGGGCGCACACACCGGCGGTATCCAGCCTGTTGCCCGAAACGCATATCGCGGTGGTGCGCACCGTGCAAATTGTTCCCGCAATGGAAGAAGCCTGGCAGCGCCTGCGCTACACTGGCGGCAGTGAGGGTTACATGCCGCGTGCGGTAAATTTTATTTCGGGCCCATCGCGCACGGCGGATATTGAGCAAACGTTGACGTTCGGCGCGCATGGGCCGTACCGGGTTCATATTGTGTTGATTTCTGACGGGGAATAAATTGTATAAGTATTTGTTTTTATTGAGTTTTTTTGTTTTTTCGGTGCAGGGCGCCGGCGCGCAAGGCACCTCGGCAGCCGCGACTGCGACGGTGCTATCTGGTGGTGTTGGCATTGAGTCGGGCGAGGAGATCAAGCCGCGGCAAAACGAGTTCAATCTCAAGTTTGTTTTTACGCTGATGGAAGGGGATTATGTCGCCGACGTATCGGTAAAAATCACCGATAACGGCGGGCGCGTGGTGCTCGAACATCTGGCGGATGGCCCGCTGCTGCTCGCGCGCTTGCCGGCCGGCAACTATGTGGCAACCCTCACCTACGACGGTGTGACGCAAACGCGCAAGGTGTCGCTGCGCGCCAAGGGCCTGCAGACCGTGCAGGCACGCTGGAAACGCAGTGCCGCCGATGGCCCGCCGATGCTTTGATGCGCTGCAGCGGAGTGCTTGTCTTGATTTAGGCAGCTTGCAGGTATAGCATCAAAAGTCCG
>JAYUAH010000533.1:0-3880 GCA_043741415.1 Betaproteobacteria bacterium | reverse complement strand
CCCGCACCCCAACACCTCATCCGATACGTCATGGATACAATCGCTATAGGTTTAGAGGTTGGCTAAAGGGTTGGCTACAGGGTTGGCTACAGGCTCTCGAATAAACCCGCGGCACCCATGCCGGTGCCGATGCACATGGTCACCATGCCGTATTTTTTCTTGCTACGGCGCAGGCCGTGCAGCAGGGTCGCCACCCGTATTGCACCGGTGGCGCCGAGCGGATGCCCCAATGCAATCGCGCCGCCAAGCGGATTTACTTTTGCAGTGTCCAGGCCCAGGGTATTGATCACCGCCAGCGACTGCGCGGCGAACGCTTCGTTGAGCTCGATCCAGTCAAGCGCATCCTGTTTTAGGCCCGCCTGCGCCAGCACCTTGGGTATCGCTTTCACCGGCCCGATGCCCATGATATCCGGCGGCACACCCGCCACCGCGTAACCCAAAAAGCGCCCTAGCGGCGTGGCGTTGAAGCGCTTCATCGCCGCTTCGCTCATCAACACCACGGCACCAGCGCCGTCGGACATTTGTGAGCTGTTGCCCGCCGTGACGCTGCCCTTGGTGGAAAACGCCGGCCGCAATCTAGCCAGACCTTCAGGTGACGTATCACGGCGCGGGCCCTCGTCGGCAGTCACCGCGCGCGACTTGACCTTGATCTCGCGACTCACCAAATCAGGCAAACGATCGTTGAGCGTATACGGCGTCATCTCGTCTTTGAACTCGCCGTTGTCCGTCGCACGCAGCGCGCGGCGATGGCTTTCCGCGGCAAACATATCCTGCGCTTCGCGGCTGACTTTCCATTGCTCTGCCACGCGCTCGGCGGTGATGCCCATGCCGTAGGCGATGGCGACATTTTCATTTTTTTCGAATATCGCCGGACTGAACGAGGGCTTGTTGCCGCCCATCGGCACCATGCTCATGCTCTCGGTGCCGGCCGCGATCATCACGTCGGCGTCGCCCAAACGAATGCGATCCGCCGCCAACGCCACCGCCTGCACGCCCGACGAACAGAATCGATTGATCGTAAGGCCCGACACCGTGTCGGGAAAGCCCGCCAGCAAGAGTCCGATGCGCGCCACGTTCATGCCCTGCTCGGCTTCGGGCATGGCGCAGCCGACGATCACGTCTTCAATCGCCGCCAGATCCAGGCCGGGACACTGTGCCACCGCCGCTTTCAGCACGTGCGCCAGCAGATCGTCGGGGCGCACATTTTTCAGCATGCCGCGCGGCGCTTTGCCGACCGGTGAGCGGGTAGCGGCAACGATGTAGGCGTCTTGCACTTGTTTGGTCATGGCGATCTCCTGCGCTATTTCCTGCACTAATTCCGCAGCGGCTTACCGTTTTTAAGCATGTGCTCAATTCGCGCCTGGGTTTTTTCGGTGGCGAGCAGTTCCATGAAATGCTGGCGTTCGAGGTCGAGAAACCATTGCTCATCCACCAGGCTGCCCGCTTCGATGTCGCCGCCGCACATTACGGTGGCCACTTTTTGACCGATCAGATAGTCGTGCTGCGAAATCTGATTACCCGCCAGCATGTTTTCCAGCACCGAACGTATGGTGACAATCTGGCTGCGGCCCGCTGCGGGTATGGCTGTTTGGCGCAGCGGCGGACGATAGCCTGCGGCCAGCGCACGCACTTCCGCCTTGGCAATTTCAAGTAACTCAAACCGATTCATCACCACGCGGTCAGTGGTACGCAAATAACCGATGTCGCGGGCATGCTCGGCACTGCGGCCGATTTCGGCCATGGCGACGCTGGTGAAATACTTCTGGATAAACGGCGAGATATTGCCGCCTTTGGCATCCGCTGCGGCGCGCAGGGCAAACTCTTTGCAGCCTCCGCCTGCGGGCAGCAGGCCCACGCCCACTTCGACCAGACCGATGTAGCTTTCGAGTGTGGCCACGGCGCGGTCACAGTGCATCACGAACTCGCAACCGCCGCCCAGTGCCAGGCCATCGACCGCGGCCACAGTCGGTATCATCGAATACTTCAAGGCTTGGGTGGTGATCTGGAATTGCTCGACCAGATGCTCGACTTCGGCGAGCTTGCCCGCCATCAGTTGATCGGCCACACCCAATTGGCGCGCGGCTTTCAGCGCCAGTGACTCGGCTTCTTTCTTGAACGACTTAAACAGCTTGCCCATCGCCGAAGCTTGCGCAGGCTTGGCGCCGCCAGTGCTACCCGAAGGCGTTTTCTTCAAATTGGCGCCGACTGAAAACGGCGGCTCGGTTTGCCACACCACCAACCCCAGGTAATTTTTTTCGGCAGTCTCTATCGCTTGTTGCACGCCGTCGAGCACATCGTCGCCGATGGCGTGCATGCGGCTCTTGAAGCTGACAATCGCGATATCGTCACCGGTATGCCAGCAACGCACGCCGTCGGTTTCGAATATGGTTTCACCATAGCGGCGTTCTTCGCCCAGCAACTTGTCCGGGAACGGCTGACGTTTGTAAACCGGCAATGCCGAGCGCGGCTGATACGCGCTGGTGGGCGGAGAAAATGAACCTTGCGGTGTGTGCACGCCGACACGTGACGCATCTGTCGCCCACGCGGGCAGTGGCGCATTGGCCATGGCTTTGCCCGCAGCGATATCTTCAGCGATCCACTTGGCGATTTGCTGCCAGCCCGCCGATTGCCAGATTTCAAACGGTCCGACATCCCAACCGAAGCCCCAGCGGATCGCGAAATCCAGATCGCGCGCGTTGGCTGCGATGTCGGCCAAATGCGTGGCGCAATAGTGAAACGAGTCGCGATAAATATTCCAGATGAATTGCGCCTGCGGGTGACTGCTCGCGCGCAATTGTGCAAAGCGTTCCATCGCATTTTTGTTTTTGAGTAGCGCAACAACGCCCTCGTCGGCTTCGCCACCGGAAATACGGTAAGTATTTGATTTTAAATCAATAACTTGAATATCTTTGCCGACCTTTTGATACACGCCGCGTTTGGTTTTCTGGCCTAGCGCGCCCTGCTCGATCAAGGTTTTTAGCCACGCGGGCACAGCGTAAAACTTATGCCACGGGTCGTCCGGCAGCGTGTCCTTCATGGTGTTCACGACATGCGCGAAGGTGTCGAGCCCCACCACATCGGCGGTGCGAAACGTCGCACTTTTTGGCCGCCCGATCAGCGAGCCGGTCAGCGCATCCACGGTATCGAAGCCGATGCCCAAACGCTCGGCGTGATAAATCGTCGCCAGCATGGAAAATACGCCGACGCGATTGGCAATAAAGTTCGGCGTGTCCTTGGCGCGAATGACGCCTTTGCCGAGCGTGGTAACCAAAAACTTTTCCAGATCATCGAGGATCGCGGGGTTGGTTTCGTTGCACGCAATCAACTCCACCAGATGCATATAGCGCGGCGGATTAAAAAAATGCACGCCGCAGAAACGGTGGCGCAATTCCGCCGGAAACGCCCCCGCCAATTGATTGATCGACAGGCCCGAGGTATTACTGGCGAAAATAGTGTTCGGCCCCAGATGCGGCGCGACCTTTTTGTAGAGCTCGGATTTCCAATCCATGCGCTCTGAAATAGCTTCAATCACGATATCGCAATCTTTCAGCAACTCGAGATGCTGATCGTAATTCGCCGGACGTATAAACCCTGCACGCGCCACGGTCGCCAGAGGACTCGGCTCAAGCTTGCGCAGATTATCGATGGCCTTTAGCACGTTGCCGTTAGGGTCGCCGTCTTTCGCCGCCAACTCAAACAGAATGACTTCGACATTGGCGTTGACCAGATGCGCGGCAATCTGCGCACCCATCACACCGGCGCCGAGAACGGCGGCTTTACGTACCAGGAACGGAGAAGTGGTTGACAAAACAGCGGGGGAGACGGAGGACATGGCAACTCCCGAATGAATTTGGGATGATTCTAGCACTCAGGCTCGCCA
>JAYUAH010000532.1:0-1523 GCA_043741415.1 Betaproteobacteria bacterium | reverse complement strand
TAGCTGTCGCCGTCATCAAACGCGCGGTCGTCGAGCAGCACGCCGTCATCCGCACCCATCGCCAACCCGTGCTTGAGTGCATTGCGCGACAACGCGTTGCCTAGCGTCATCACCGTGATGCGCGCACCGGCGTGCTGCTCGCGGATACGCAACGCCGCCTCAATCGCCTGTTCGTCGAACGGGCTGACCACATGCTTCAATCCCACGGCCGGAATGACTTGCTTCGCCTGTTCGTCGATGCGAAACATGCTGAACGCCGCTTCGGGATCGGGGATGTATTTGATGCAGACGACTATGTGCACGGCAAACCCGGATTAATCACAAATGATTTTGAGTTTCAAATCACGACAACGTCAGTCGGCACGATCCCATCAAAATGCTTACGCTGATAATTCCACGGTATCTGCGGCTGCACGCGTCCCGTTTCATCGGTGGCGCGGGCCATGATTTGATAAGCACCCGGTTTGTCGACTTCCCACAGCAGCGACCAGCGCACCCACAGCCAGCGTTCGACCGGTTCTTCGAGATGCGCATCCGCCCAGGTTTCGCCGCCATTCACGCTGACTTCGACGCGCTTGATCGTGCCCATGCCGCTCCATGCGCGGCCCTGAATTTTGTGCGCGCCGCGCTCGAGCGGCGAATCCTCATCCAGCGGATTCAGAATAATGCAGCGCACACCCATAGCCGTGATCATTTCTTTTTTCGGATCATCGGGCGCGTTGCCGTAGGTGAAGTAGTGGTGCTGGTAATAGCACTGCGGAATATGATCCAACACTTCGATTTGCTCCAGCCATTTCACCCACCAGTTGCCGGACCAGCCCGGCGTTACCACGCGCACCGGCGCGCCGTGGATGTGCGTGAGCCACTCGCCGTTCATCGACCACGCGAGCAGCGTGTCCGGATGCAGAGCTTTCGCCAGTGGCATGCCTTTTTCGTAGTTGATTACGCCAGGATCCACCAGTTTGAAATCGGAACGTCCCACCGAGCGGTACTGCACCGCCAGATCAGGCTGCCCGCGATCAAAGCCTTGAAAGCGCACCGACATCGCGTTGTTTTTGAGGCCTACTTTTTTCAGCACTTCCGCCAGCGGCACGCCGGTGAATTCGCCGGCGCTCACCGCGCACGTGGTGGTCGATTCATTGCTGATGGTTTCCGTATCAGGCACGGCGTTGGTCTCGCGCTGCGCCGCACGCGCCTGCATGTCCTGTTGATTAATACGCGACGGTTTCTGTGCGCCTTTTTGCAAATAATCAAAGTAGCCCGCATCGTTGCCTGCGCATTCGGTCACCGCGCGCACAGTGCGGCCGGGCAGCTTCATCAATTCCTTGAGCGATAGTTCAATCGGCCGCTCGACCAAACCACTGATCGACAATATCCAATCGTCGGGATGTATCGGCTCCGGCACTTCAAGTTGATTGACGATGTAGTAGGCGTCGGTGGGTGTGAGCAACCCTTCCAAATCAGTAACCGGCGCGCGGCCGTTGATCACGCGCCCCTGCGCATCTTTGCCTGCGTTGATCACC
>JAYUAH010000531.1:0-9037 GCA_043741415.1 Betaproteobacteria bacterium | reverse complement strand
TTGTCGCCCGGACGGCGCGTGGCATCGTAACCCGGCACCGGGTTGCCGGATCCCCAGATGGTCAGATTGGTTTGCGGATCGTACGAGCCGGTGACGTAGAACGCGCCGCCGCCGGTTTTCCAGGCTTCGTTTTTGTCTTTCCAGGTTTCGCTGCCGGGTTCGCCCGGCGCGGGAATGGTGTAGGTCTTCCACTTCAGATCACCGGTTTTCGGGTCCAGCGACGCAATCCAGTTGCGCGTGCCCTGATCGCCGCCGGAACCGCCGACGATGATGTCGTCCTTCAGCGCCAGGGGCGGGGCAGATAACTCCAGTTCCGGGTGATCGGACAGGTTTTTGTCCCACACAATCTTGCCGGTTTCTTTGTCGGTGGCAATGATCCGGCCATCCTTGCCGGTGGGTGAAATGACGAGATTGCCCCACAGCGTCACGCCGCGGATACGCCCGTAGCGTTTCATGCCCGGGTCCATCTTCCACAGTATGCGTCCGTGGTTGCCCGAGCGCACATCGATCTTGTAGACGATGCCCCAGCCATCAATCACATACATAAAGCCATCGTCCACCAGCGGCGTGACCTGCAACCCCTCATTGGGCGAAGTGCCGCCAATGGCCACCGCAAACTTCAGCTTCAAATCCTTGATGTTTGATTTGTTGATCTGATTGAGCGTTGAATGGCGCTGTGCGGTGTAGTCCTTGTGCACCATCAACCAGTTGTGCGGCTCGGGGTTGAGCAGGCGCTCGTAGGTGACATCGGCTGCCAGCGCTGCGGGCGCCACCATGCTCCCCAATGCGGCGCTCCCCAACACCGCGGCCCTTGCCATCCAGCGGCCAAGCCGCGCCGTAAAAAATAACTTCGGCACTACGTGTATTTTTCGCATGTCATCACTCCCTGTGCAATATTGTGTAGGTGTTTCACGACCGTGGCGCCGCGATCTTATGAAGAATCGTCTTATCCACCGCTGGTAAGCGTATCGCGCTGCCGCACCGGCGTCAAACGACGCCACGTTGAAGGCGACGCGCCGCCGGCGACCGCGTCAGTCCGCCGTCAGCCCGGCAACTTTAGCCACCTTCGCGATCCGCTCATAATCCGCGCGTATGAAGCGCGGATTTCGCGGCAATGTCGATACCCAGCATGCCGCCCGCGCCGGGGCGGCTGTCGACCACCACCTGCTGCCCGAAATGTTCGCTGAGTTTTTGCGCGAGGATGCGCGTGAAAATGTCGGCGTTGGAGCCGGGGCCGTTGGGGAGGATGTAGCGGATAGGACGGTTGGGGTAATCGCGGGTGGGGTCGGGGGTGGAAGTGTTAGCAGCGCGGACAGAAGGTGTGGCAACCATGAGTCCGGCGCTACACAGCGCGGCGATCCATGCGCGGCGCAATCGACAAACCCATTCACTGTCGTTCCCGCGCGGGAACGACACGTGCGAGTGATTCTGGTTCATCAAGTTATTGCAGTGGGTGACGAATAGAAAAAATCCAAACGCACACGCGTCATTTCAACCCATACGCCTGCGCCAGCAACTCATAAGACCGCATGCGCGGCGCCTGATCATATGTCCACGTCACCACCACCAACTCATCCAAATCGAGCCGCTGCGCCAGCGCATCGAGTCGTGCCTTCACCTGCTCCACCGAACCCACCACCGCCTGACGCCGCAGATTCTCCGAGAACGCTTGCTCGCGCGGCGATAACTCATGCGCGGCGGCTTCCTCGGGCGACATCAGCGGCTGGCGTATGCCGACTTCGCGCTCGATTAACGCGCGTTCACGCGATTTAAATTGATACAGCGCTTCGGCTTCCGTATCGGCGGCAAGTGCCCACACGCAAATCGTGCACTGCGGCTTGGGGTGGCGCTCATTCGGACGATAGCTCTTGCGATACAGCGCCAGCGCCTGATCGACGTTAAAGCCGTAACTGAAAAAATACGCAAATGCATACGGCATACCCAGATACGCCGCAAGCTGCGCGCCGTAGTCCGAGCTGCCCAGCATCCACATCAGCGGGTACGTCGGCCCGGTCGGGTGCGCCACCACGCGCCGAAACGGATGATCATCCGGCAGCGGCGCGCCCGATATCCAGCACTGCAATTCCTGCACCTGCTGCGGGAACTGATCGTGCACATCCTGCGGATGCGGATTGATCGCCATTGAGGTGAGCCGATCCGAGCCCGGTGCACGCCCGACGCCCAGATCAATGCGCCCCGGCGCAATCGCCTCCAGCACTCTGAACTGCTCGGCGACCTTGAACGCCGAGTAATGCGGCAGCATCACGCCCGCGCTGCCAATGCGGATACGTGGCGTGGTCGCGGCGATCGCGGCCATCAGCACCTCTGGCGCGGTGCCGACAATGTTGCCCGAGTTGTGATGCTCCGACACCCAGTAGCGGTAGTAGCCCAGCGCATCGCAGTGTTTTGCCAGCGCCAGGGTCTCGCGTATTGCGGTGTCCTGGGTTTTGCCTTTGGAGGCGGTGGATTGATCGAGGACGGACATTCTCATGCGTGATCCACCATTTTATTCAATAAAATCAAATACTTACAGAGGGCGTATCTGCACCTTGCGATACTTCACCACACCCGCGCTACGTTGCAGAGTGATCACGCCCTTGGACAACGTGGTGTCGTTGATGTTGAGGGTCTCCACGCCGTTCAGCACCACGCGAATGTTGGAACCCTTCGCGGT
Source organism: Betaproteobacteria bacterium (assembly GCA_043741415.1). Classification (GTDB taxonomy): domain Bacteria; phylum Pseudomonadota; class Gammaproteobacteria; order Burkholderiales; family SG8-41; genus UBA5216. The sequence continues at coordinate 6,363 of JAYUAH010000531.1, read as the reverse complement.
GATGTCGTAGGTGTTCCATTGCCCGGCGGCCTTGATGCGATGCGTGGTCTTGCCGTAGTTGGGGATGCCGCCGGTGCCGGTGCCGCTATCGACAGCGGTATCATTGATGTTCACTTCATAGCAATTGACGGCGGTGATTTTCGCGGCGTCAGAGCAACGAATGAATACGCCGCTATTGGCTTCGGCGTCCGTCCAGAACTCGGCGATGATGCGAAAGTCGCCGTAGGCGTCCTTCGTCACCAGATGGCCGACACCCACATCAGACACTGCCAAGCCATCTTGTATACGGAAGTTCGGGTTGCCGTAGAGGTTCCACTTGTGCAAGCTCGTGCCGTCGAACAGCGTGACCCAGCCGGGTTCGTTTTGGCCCGACGGCGTGGCACAGCCGAACAGAGTCAATGCAGCAACGAGCGCCCCGGTGCAAACAGACAATATGCGTGTCATGGTTATCCCCTCTGGTGTGAATTGAATTTGCTGAGCCTGATTTTCAGTGCGCCTGCGCAATGGCAATGGTGCCGCAATGGTGCCGCAATGGTGTTGATAGAAACGGTCGACTGAGCGGCGCCTTTTTTGAACTGCAGGCACTGCCACCATGTACTGCGCAAAGTATGCGACAGGGGTGCGTGAGCGTCAATACGCGCGGTGGCGAAAATCGCCACACGATTCGTGATTGACTGACGCAGTCACGTTTAGCGATACTCTGCGCCAGTGGAGGGCTGGATGCACGCAGCACGACTCATTCAATGGCTGTTGCTTGGCGGCAGCGCGCTCACGAGCACGACCGCCGCATGCGCCCAAGCCGCTTCGACAGTGCCTGTCCTGAGCTTGTCGAAGGACTCAGGACAGGCCGCTTCGACTGGCTCACGACAGGCCTACCCGAACAAACCGGTGCGCATCGTCACCGCCGCGCCCGGCGGCGGCGTGGATTTCACCGCGCGCTTGCTGGCGCAAGGGCTCACCACGAATTTCGGCCAGCAGTTCGTGGTGGATAATCGCGGCGGCACGCATGTCTCAGCCACCACCGTGGCTAGTGCCGTGCCCGACGGCTACACGCTGCTGGTGCACAACAATACCATCTGGACCGCGCCGCTGATGGAGAAGGCGTCGTACTCGATGACGCAGTTGGCGCCCGTGGTGCTGGCGACGCGCGCACTCAATATTTTGGTGGTGCATCCGTCGCTGCCGGTAAATTCGGTCAAGGATTTGATCGCGCTGGCCAAGGCCAAACCGGGCGAGGTCAACTATGCGTCCGGCCCTGTGGGTTCGGCTAATTTTCTGGCGGCGGAGTTGTTTAAGTTGATGGCGGGCGTGAATTTGGTGCGCATCACTTATAAAGGCGGCGGCCCGGCGATGAATGATGTGATCGCCGGCCAAGTGAAAGTGATGTTCATCACCACCGGCGCGGTAACGCCGCACATCCGCTCCGGCCGGCTGCGTGCGCTCGCGGCCACCAGCGCCGAGCCGAGCCCGCTCGCACCCGGCTTGCCGACGGTCGCAGCCACGCTGCCCGGCTACGAATTGCTGGCCTTTTATGGCCTGTTCGCGCCGGCAAAAACGTCTGTCGCGATTATCAACCGTTTAAACGCAGAGGCGCGTAAGTTTCTCGACCTGCCTGATACGAAGGAACGCTTTTTCAACGTCGGCGTGGAAGCGGTCGGCAGTACGCCGCAGGAATTTGACGCGGCGGTGAAGGCCGACATCGCGCGCATGCAGAAGGTGATGCAGGCAACGGGGTTACGTGCAGAGTAGCAAACCAGCGCCCGCGCTTGACGGCCAGCGTCTAGTCCGCAGATGATCCGGCATCACTCTTTTGAAAGGAATCCACCATGTCCCGAATTCCGCTGATTGCCGACAAGTCCGAAGTGCCGGCCGAACACCACGCGGTGGTCGACCATGTGATGAAAGTGTTCAACAACATCCGCGGCCCGTCGAGCGTGCTGCTGCATTGCCCGGCGCTGTGCGAATCGGTGATCGGCCTGGGCGATTACTTCCGCGCAGATTCCGTCGTCGAAGCACGCGCGCGCTCGGTCGGCATACTGATAGCAGTGCGCGAGCGACAAGGTGTTTACGTGTGGGCCGCGCAGGTCAACGGCGCGCGGCGCAACGGCGTGCCCGAAGCGGTGATCGAGCTGATACGTCAGCGCGCCGATCCTTCGCGCTATCTACCGGGTGACCGTGAGATCGTCGCCTACGTCGAGCAATTGATGCGCACCACGCGTGTTGAGCCAGCGGTGTTCGACGCGCTCAAGCAAGGGCACAGCACACAGTGGCTGGTTGAACTCACCACCGTCATCAACTATTACGCCATGCTGTGCGGCATCACCAGCGCGTTCGAAGTGCCGCCACCGCCGAATGGCGATCCGTTGCCCAAGTGAAGCGCGAAGGATTTGCTGCGCACACCGGCGCTGTCGATGCCCTGTGTTGGCAGTCGCAACACCAACGGCGAAGGCCAGCCGCTGTTGATTCTGTGTCCGCAGCACGCACAGCTTGTCGGTGCAGACGCGGTTGGCGTCGGAGAACGTGACTGTGCCGATTCTGCGCAAGAGGGCTCGTCGTGGCGTATATATCGTAAGTATCTGATTTTAAACAATTTTTATATGTCTCTTTTTTGCGGAATAAGAGAGCAATTCCCCGCTGTCGTTCCCGCGCAGGCGGGAACGACAAGGTTACTTTTGTTACTCGCAGCAACAGCGCTATTCGTTGCGCCACCGCTCGCCACGGCACAAAACTATCCCACACGCCCCATTCGTTTAATCGTCGGCTTCGCGCCGGGCGGCAGCACCGATTTGGTGGGCCGCTTGATGGCGAGCAAACTTTCAGAGCGCCTGGGCCAACAAGTGGTCGTCGATAATCGTCCGGGCGCGAGCGGCATTATCGCCGTCGAGATGGTGTCGAAAGCGCAGCCCGATGGTTACACACTTTTGATTTCAGGTTCGTCGATCAGCATCGTCGGCAGTCTTTACCGGCGCACCACGTTCGACGTGCAGCGCGATCTCGAACCGCTGGCGCTGGTGGCCACCGCGCCCTACATCATGGTGGCGCATCCGTCGATCAATGTGAAATCCGTGCAGGAGTTGATCGCCTATGCCAAGCCGCGCCCCGGCAAAATTTCGTGGGGCGCGTCGGCGCCGGGCGCGGTGCAACACCCAGGACGCCGCCGCACATCGTGAAGAAACTGAATGCCGAGATACTCGCAATCCTCGGCACCGCGGATATGCGCGAACGCCTGCTGACCTTGGGCGCTACACCGTTGCCCGCTACGCCAGACGATTTGCGACGCCAACTCGCGCGCAAAGTGCCGGCGTGGCGTAAAGTGATTCGGGATGCGGGACTAAAAGCAGAATGAGTCTTACCCGTTCGGGCTGAGCTTGTCGAAGCCCTGCACACTGGGCTTCGACAAGCTCAGCCCGAACGGTTTGTGTGTTTTGAGAGTAGCCCGCGATCAAGGAGTGATGCGATGTTGAAAAATAATTTGTGGGTCTTACCGGTACTCATGAGCGTGCACCTCTCTGCGCACGCGCAAGTGTCAACCTACCCCGCCAAACCCATCCGCATCATCTGCCCCGCCACACCCGGCGGCATCTCGGATATTTTGAGCCGCATCGCCGCACAGCGCCTGTCACCGCTTTACGGCCAGCAAGTGATTGTCGAAAACCGCCCCGGCTCGGGCGGCCATGTCGCAGGCGATCTTGTTGCGAAAGCGGCGCCCGATGGCTACACCCTGCTGCAAGCCACCATCGCGCAAAACGCCGCGTACGCGATGTACTCGAACCTCACCTATGATCCGGGCAAGGACCTGCAGCCCATCGTGCTGCTCGGTGAATCGCAGGGCGTGCTGCTGGTGCACCCTTCGCTGCCAGTGCGCACTATAAAAGAATTTATCGCGCTCGCCAAAGCACGCCCCGGCGAACTCAACTATGGCTCGGCGGGCGCAGGCACTGCGATACACATGGCCACCGAGTTGTTCAAATGGGTCGCGGGCGTGAACCTCACGCACATTGCCTACAAAGGCAGCGCACCCGCGATGGTCGATTTGATCGGCGGCAACATCCAGCTCATGTTCGAGAACGTGGCCTCCGGCACGCCCTTTGTAAAAAGCGGCAAAGTGCGCGCGCTGGGCGTCACCGGCCGTAGCCGCGCGCCGAATCTTCCAGATATTGCACCCATCGCTGAATCGGGTGTGCCCGACTACGAAGCCGTGCCGTACTACACGCTATCGACGTCAAGCAAAGTGCCCGCGGATATCGTGCGCAAACTCGCGGCTGACGTCGATGCCATCGTCAAAGCGCAGAATCTTCAGCAGCGCTGGAGCGACCTGGGCATCACACCGCTCGGCGGCACAGCGGAGAGTGCGGTAAAACGCAACGCCGTTGAAACGGCGAAGTGGAGCAAGGTGATCAAGGCCGCGGGGATACGGGTAGATTGAGAAAGCAGCCGGTTTAGGGCCTGACTGCGATAGTGAAAAACCGATTCGCACCGGCCGCTCAATGCGCCTCAAAGCGGTCGTTCAAAGTTCGCGTTTTGCCGCGCCGGACGAACCGCGCAGTGCTGAAGGTAGAGCGTCGGACAACAACGCGCTGTTAGGCGCCGTGGTGCTTAATGAGAATTTGCACGTTGGGCATTCGCTCTGCGCTACCATCTTTCGCAGCCATCGCTTCTCTAATGCTTTTATTGCCATTCAATACCAGTGCGCCCCGCATGCCGGACAACGTATGGTCACGCACGCCCATACCGCACCGAGCGAGGCCGAGCAGACGCCAATGGCAGCGACGAACAAGCCAGAGGAATTCAACAGATAGGCAACGCTACCGTAGAGCAATAGCAGCGTGCCCGGGACAACCAAGCCCGTGGCGACATGAAGTTTCCACATTTGACCGGTGCCGCGAAGAACGGACCCCTCGTACATTGGGCGCCTAGCGTTGTGTTGTGTGGCGGGCAGACGCGATGTGCGAATACGCGCGATGCTGGTGGCCCGTCAACACCAACATGGGCTTATACCGCATTGTCGGTAGACGCACTGTCATAATAAAAAGTAACTTCCAGATCAACGCCATATTTCCCCAACTGCATCTGAAGGTTTGCTGGAATTCTCACCGTTGTGGCTTCGCCATCTATCACGCAGCAATTCAACACGCGTAACCTGCATACCGTAGGGCGCCAATAGGCGAAGCGCATTGCGCCGTATGGTTTATTCGCCACACTCACAAAAGGTGCAATGCGCTTCGCTTATTGCACCCTACATTTTGTATCGCCGACCATGCATCAACGAAAATCAGCGAAGCGCAATCAAAGGGGCGGTTGTCGATCTTTCCACCACAGCAAATCAAAGGTTCATGCGCGTATAAATCCCTTGGTTACGAATGTCGGCTCTACGGCAACGAATTTTCGCCGTGGAGCGACGGATCATGGCCAGCAATCACCTAATTCAAATCAATACCCACCACGTCGTCGGCTTCAAATTCATCCGGCACGGTGCCGTCGCCCATGCCGGTCACCATCGCAGCCAGGGTTTCGCTTTGTTTCACGAAATACTCGGCGCTGACGGGGTCATAAAAACGCTGACCGACAGCAATATCACTGAACTTGATACGGCGACGGATGGGTGGGGTAGCCATGAGAACGCTCTCGGAAATGTTTTGGGGCTTAACGTCGACGGCAGTTGATCCGCGAAGTGACAGTTGTAGCCGAATTAGACTAAAACCTCAATCCCGTTACTCAATACGTATATTCGCCGCCTTGATCACCTTCGCCCATTTATCGCGCTCGCTGCGGATGTAAGCGGCAAATTCGGCGGGGCTGCTGCTGGCGGTGGCATCCAGCGCGGCATTGAGATAAATGGCTTTGACATCCGGCAACGCGAGTATGCGCACGACTTCTGTGTACAGTTTTCTAACGATGGGCTCGGGTGTGCCGGCGGTGGTGAGCAGCCCGTACCATCCCACGACTTCGAAGCCGGGCACGCCGGCCTCGCTCATCGTTGGCACATCCGGCATCGCCGGATCCCGTTTGCCGGCGCTGACTCCCAGCACACGCAAGCGGCCCGACTTGATGTGCGGCAGCACCGGGCCGGCCGCGCCGATGGATAAATCCACGCGCCCGGCCAGCAGATCGATCACGTATTGCGGGCTGCCTTTGTACGGCACGTGAATCAAGTCGATGCCGGCCAGCGACTTGAACAATTCGCCGGCAAGGTGCGGCGAACTGCCGGTGCCGGGCGAGGCGAAGCGAAGTTGTCCCGGTTTTGCCTTGGCCAGATCGATTAACTCCTTCACCGATTTCACCGGCACCGCCATAGCCACTGCCAGCAGCAAATTGTTGGTGGCGGTGAGCGTGATCGCGGCAAACGCACGCTGGCTGTCATAC
>JAYUAH010000530.1:0-1527 GCA_043741415.1 Betaproteobacteria bacterium | reverse complement strand
CGCTGCGATGCATAAATGCTTCATGCTGTATCTCTGATTAAGCGTTAGCGCGAATTATGCGCCGGCCTGCCGCCGATTTTATAGTGCTACCATAACTTTCCCGCGCCACCCAGAGAACCGTCATGCAATACGGCAAAGTGCGTTTGCTTACCACGCACACCGGCAGCCTGCCACGCCCGGCGGCGCTGCTGTAGATGTATGGCCGGCGCATTCGCGGCGTAGCGGTCGACGCCGGCGACATCGAGCGCGCACGCTTCGAGGCGATGCGCCACGTGGTCAAGCAGCAGATCGACTGCGGCATCGACACCGTCAACAACGGCGAGCAGCAGCGCGGAGGATTTTTTCTCTACGTCGAGCGCCGCATGAGTGGCTTCGGCGGGCGCTGGAAACGCTGGCCGCGCGGCGACTATTTGAATTACCCGATTTACCGCGAAATGACCGAAGCGCAACTCGCCACCAAAGAAGGCGCCAGCGGCCTCGCCCCGCCGCGCGTGATTGGCGCCGTGCGTTACCTCGACCCGGCACAGGCCGACGTCGAACCGCGCGAGTTTAAGACCACACTCGCTGAAATCGGCAGCGCGCAGCACGCGGCGTTTCTCACCGCACCGTCGCCCGGCATCATCGCCGCCGCGTGCAAGAACGATTTTTATCCGAATGACGACGCGTATTTTGAAGCGTTGGTCAACGCGCTGCGCTTTGAGTATGAGGCGGTGGTGCGCGCGGGCTTTTTACTGCAAGTGGATTGCCCCGATCTCGCGCAGGAACATCACCGTTCGTTTCACGGACGGCTCATCGGCGAATTCCTGAATTTTGTCGAGCGCGTGGTGGCGGCGATCAACGCGGGCCTCGCCAACATACCGCGCGACCAGGTGCGCATGCACATCTGCTGGGGCAACGACGAAGGCCCGCATGATTGCGACGTGCCGCTGGAAAAAATATGGCCCATCGTGCGCAAGGCCAAAGTCGGCGGCTTCGTGCTGCAGTTCGCCAACGCGCGCCATGCGCACGAATACCATGTGCTCAAAAAAATGCCGCTGGATGATGATCAGATCATCGTCGCCGGCGTGATCGACACGCTCACTAATTTTGTCGAACATCCGGAAGTGGTGGCCGAGCGATTGCAACGCGTGGTGGCTGCGGTGGGTGGCAAGGAGCGCGTGCTGGGCGGCACCGATTGCGGATTTGATTCCACGGCGGGTCAGGGGCGCGTGGCCGAGGATGTGGCTTGGGAGAAGTTGCGGTCGCTGGTTGAGGGCGCGCGGATTGCTTCGGAGCAGTTGTATTGATAAGGGAGGGCACGCTACGCTTTGCCCACCTTGCGCTTGCTAAACGCTGCAGGCGCGGAACCGGCGGCGCTCGCCACCGATGAGTTTACGGCGTTTGTGAAAAGCGAAGTCGAGAAATGGGCGAAGGTGGTGGCGGCTACGGGGATGACGGTGGATTGATTCAGGTGTTGTAGGTTGGGGTGAGCCTGCGAACCCCAACAAACACGTCACTCACCAAATCGATCATCATCTCCATCCGCGC
>JAYUAH010000529.1:0-20139 GCA_043741415.1 Betaproteobacteria bacterium | reverse complement strand
CTGGCGGCGGTGTGATGGTGTCCGGCGCGCAGGCCGAACTGATTGCGTTGGCGGAAAAGCTCAACATCCCAGTGGCAACATCACTCAACAGCAAAGCGTCCATGCCCGACCATCATCCGCTGAACGTGGGCGTGCCGGGTGCATATTCGCGCGATTGTGCGAATCGTACGCTGGCGGAATGCGATGTAGCATTTTTTATTGGCAGTCATACCGGCGGGCAGGTGACGAATAACTGGATGTTTCCGCCGATGGGCACGAAGGTGATCCAGCTTGATATCAATCCGGACGAACTGGGCCGCAATTACCCGAATACCGTATCGATACTCGGCGACGCGAAGCTGGGCCTGAAGCGCATCACGGAAGCCGCGACGCCCAAAGCTGCGAACGAGTGGACCAAACGCGCGCAGCAGCATGTGGCCGAATGGCGTCGCGAGAATTCGGAGATGCGCAACGCCGATGTGGCGCCGATACGCCCGGAACGCATTTGCAAAGAGATTTCGGACGCACTGCCGGCGGATGGCATTGTGGTTTCCGATACCGGTCACGCCGGCATCTGGACCTCGCGTTTTATTGAATTGAAATATCCCACTCAGCGTTACTACCGCACCGCGGGTTCGCTGGGCTGGGGTTTCCCGGCGGCGCTGGGCGTCAAGTGTGCCAACCCCGACAAGGCAGTGGTGTGCTTCACCGGCGACGGCGGTTTTTATTATCACATTGGCGAACTGGAAACCGCGCGCCGTCACAACATCAACGCGGTGATTGTGGTCAACAACAACAGCGCGCTGAATCAGGAAATCCGCTTGAACGACGTCGCCTACGGCGGCAAGCAGCGCGGGCGTGCCGAGGAGATGTGGCGCTTCCCCGAGGTGAATTTTGCGAAAGTGGCGGAGTCGTTCGGCTGCGTGGGCATACGGGTCGAGAAGCCGGGCGATCTGGCGGATGCCTTGAAGCGCGCGATTGCGATGAACAAGCCGGTGGTGGTGGATGTGGCGACCGATATGTATGCGATTGCACCGCATCCGTGGACATCGACTGGACGCGATTTTCATTCGTATCAAAAAACAGGGGCGTGAAGTGCGGCGGTTTGCACGCGGCGACGATCGCGCTTACTGGATAAGCTGGTTCAATCTGCCGGACGCGATTTCCGAACTGCGGCGCCAGGAATTTTTCGACTGGGCGTATCAGTCGTATGTGCCCAAAGTGCTGAAACACGAGGGTGTGTTGTGGGGCGCGCTGTATGCGTCAGAGGCTCCCGGTACATTCACGTCGTTGGGCGGCGGCGGGCGCATCAGTCACAAAAAAAATCCGCGCGGCGTGCCGGTCGGTGATCGTTACATCCTGATGTTCGGTGCAGCGGACGTTTATGCCTTGGCAAACCCGACGCCCGACGAGTTTCACGCCAAGCTCAACAAAACCGATCAGAAAATGCTCGCGCTGCGCCGCGACGAGCGCCACAATTTCATGCTCGAAGAAGGGCGCATCGAAGGGCCGGGTCTTGCAAAAAACGATCCGCCGATGGCGCCCGCGCCGGCGATACAACTCGGCAGCTTCAATGCCGGGCACTTCGCGGATGAAGCGGAAATGGCCGCGTGGTATGCAAGCTGGCGTTTGCCGTCGCTGACCAAGCTGCCGGGCTGCGTGCGCGTGCGCAAGCTCATTTCAGTCGCAGGCTGGGCCAAGCATGCGTGCTTTTATGAATTTAATTCGTTGCAACTACGCGACAAACATTTCGTGCATTACGAAAAGCCTAACCCAAAAATGGTGAAGTGGTCCACCGATGTGGTGCGCGATACGGTGCACGCACCGGGCTCGGCGAATGTGGCAAGCCGCATATTTTATTGTTTAAAATCAAATACTTAGTTAATGTCTATTATGGAGAGCGGCATGGAAAACAAAGCTGGTTTTGAAATCGTCAGAGTCGCAGGCATCGAGTGGGAAGACCGCCGCAACGTCGACAACTGGCCCAGCCGCGCTGGCATGTACTGCGACGACAAAGCGAATCAGTTGTGCATACGGCTGATCGATTACGGCAAAGGCTCGACCGAACCGCGCCACGTGCACGCGGGTATGCATGCAACCACGGTGTTAAAGCATCACACGATAGTCGATGGCGTGACGTTGCGCCCGCTGGATGTGGTACTGGGGCCGAGTAACGAGCCGCACGGGCCGCTGCACTATCCGGATAGCTGCCAGTTGCTGAGCGCGTTTCAAGGGAGCTACTTTCACAGCGAAGTGGAAAAGCTTGCGACCGAAAAACATTATCGTTTGATTCAGCAGGAACAGATTCCGTGGGCGCCGGGTGCGAATGGCGAGCAAGTTAAAACGCTGGTGGATCGCGGCTGTGGGCGGCTGCTGGTGCAGGCGATCAAATTCGCGCCCGGCGGCGTGATGCCTGCAAAATCTTATGGCAAGCTGCACTCGGCGCTGATTGCATTTGGCGGCGCTGAGATCGATGGCGTGATACTCGGCGAGTGGGATTTTGTGCGCGTGATGGATGCGGCGCATGGGGCGGTCAAGTTTCCGCAAGGCGCTACCTTGCTGGCGCTGACCATGCGGCCAGCGTAGATGAACAGGAATGGCGCGCAGTCACGATGAATTGGCGAGTGGAGCTTTCCCGATGAAACAATGCGCCTGGCGTCTGGGTCTTGCCGCTGAGCTCCTTTCCCTGTGCTGTGGTGTTTGGGCGCAGCCTTTTCCCAGCGGGCCGATTAACCTGGTGATACCGCTGGCCCCGGGCGACGCAGCCGACATTACGGCGCGCGCAATGGGTGAGGAGTTGTCGAAGTTGCTGAAAACGCCTGTGCTGATGATCAATCGTCCGGGCGCCGGCGGCGCGGTCGGCGCCAACAGCGTGGTGCAGGCACGCAAGGATGGGCTCACGATACTGTTTGCCCAGAACAGCGCGTTAACTTTTCGCGTCGTGCTCGATCCGCAGTCGGTCAGCTACGATGCGCTGCGTGACTTGACCCCGCTGGGGATCGCGTCGCGCACGCCGAGCCTACTGGTGGTGCGCAGCGAAGCGCCGTTCAAGAATTTCGCGGAGCTGATCGACTACGCAAAGAAGAAGCCGGGCCTTGCGCGCATGGGGCATCCGGGCGCGGGATCGGTTGGCGATTTTGGCGTGCAATTGATCAATGCCCTCACGGGCGCGGAGTTGTTGGCGGTGCCGTATGTCGGCGCCGCGCCCGGCGTGGTTGCGCTACGCGGCGGGCATGTCGACGGCGTGGTGTTGTCGCTGGGCGCGTTGAGCGCGCATATCCGTTCGGGGGCGTTCCGCGGCATTGTCACTTCAAACCGTTCTGCCGAATTCGCCGACATACCCACGCTGCGCGAACTGGGCTACAAGGAGGAACTCTTCGGCATCTGGTTCAGTTTTTTCGCGCCCGCGGGCATACCGGAAGACGCAAGAAAGGCCCTTGTCGGTGCGATAGAACAAGCGGTCAAGTCGCCCGCCATTACCGCAAAACTCGCGCCGCTCGGCATACTGCAAAGCTACGGCTCGCCCGAGCAAACGACCGCGGAGATACGCGAGGAGTTAAAACGCGTGAGCGAGATGGCGAAGAAAACCGGGTTGGTGAAGTGACGTATCGTGGCTAATTCAGGTTCAACCCAAAACGGCATTGGCCACAGAGATCACAGAGAGAAATCACGGCGCTACAGTGATCAGCCCGATCATCCTTTTGGCGTAAGTCTGCTATAGACTCAGTCTCTGTTTTTCCTCATTGATCTCTGTGGCAAAAAGCTTTTGCTAGGTTTAAATCACCGCTGCGAGCGCTTCGGGCACTACGTCATAGCTGTAGAGGCGCTTGCGGAATTCAGCGTGTGCGACGAGTTCGGCATCGCGCACGCCCAGATCGGTGTAGGCGGAATCGACGCGCAGACCATTCTGGCGCGCGCCACGCTGCACCTCCGCCACGCGCTCGCGCCGTAACTTTTCGTAGATGAGCAGGGCCGCCGGGACTGCCGAACCATCGGTATTCGCGAGTATCGTCGCCAGCGCCATGCCGTCCTCGATGGCCTGATTCGCACCCTGACCCAGATGCGGCAGCATCGGATGCGCCGCGTCACCCAGCAGCGTCAGCCGCCCCTTGCTCCAAGTGGGCAGAGGCTCGCGGTCGTAGAGTGCCCAGCGAAAGGTTTTGTCCACCTGCTTCAACACGCTGCCGATGGGGGCATCCCAGCCTTCGAATTCGCGGCGAAGTATTTCCGGGTCGCCGGGCGCGGACCATGATTCCTTCATTTCTTCGTCCGCCGGCACAAAGCCGACGTAGTTGATCATCGTGCCATGGCGCACCGGAAAGACCAGGAAATGCTTGTTGGCACCTGCCCACATCTGCCATCGATCTACGGGCCAGCCGGGCAGCCGCTCGCGCGACACCAGGCCCCGATAGGAAACGGTACCGTGAAACACCGGCGTCGAGGGCGGAAATACATAAGGCCGCAGTTCAGAGTGGATGCCGTCAGCGGCAACGACGACAGGGGCCTCGGCGCTGGCGCCGTTGGCGAATGTGACGCGGGCGGTGTTGCCGCTTTGAGTGAAGCCCACAGCGCGGTGTCCGGTATGCACAACGCCCGCCGGCAGGTTGGCGGCGAGGATATCGACCACGTCGGCGCGATGCATGCCAAAGCAAGGATTCCCGGACGCGTCGGTCACCTGCACCGGCGCGATGGGCGTGCCGTCATGGCGAAAATAGCGAGAATTCGTACCCACGCGTGCACCGGATTTCTCGATGGCGGCGCCCAGACCCACGCGCTGCAAATGACGCACCGAATTCGGTGTCATATAAACGCCCGCGCCGATTTCACCCAGCGCGGGCGCTTGTTCATAAACGGCAACGCTGATCCCTTGGGCGATCAGTGCGTTGGCGGCGAACAGTCCGCCAATGCCGCCGCCAATGATTACAATATGAGGTTGTGTCGCCATCTTGAGCGTCCTTATTCCCGCAGCTTGGTGAACTGCCAGGCCACCGTCTGCCGGCGGCCGTTCCTGTTGGTATAAACATCGGTGAAGCGCACGCCAAAGCTGTTTGGCTTTCCGTTGGCGTTGGTATTGACGCCGATGCGGGCCAGACCCGTCAGCGCTACGGTATCGCTGCAGTCTTGCGCCTTCACGTCCGAGACACGACAGAAGTATAAACGGCCTTGCCGGATTGCATCGCGCCGATTATTTGGCCATTGTTGGCCATGTGTTTCTTCTTGTTATTGAATTAACCTGGGATTGAACTACTCCGATCTTATTCCCACCGTCTTCACCAGCTTGATATTCTGTGCGATTTCGTTGCGTATAAACGCAGCGAATTCCTCCGGCGTGGTGGGTGCCGGATCCAGCCCCTGCTTCATGAATGCCGCTTTCATCTCCGGCATATTGACGATTTTCACGATAGCCGCATTCAAACGCGCAATGATGTCGCGCGGCACGTTGGCGGGCGCGACCACGCCATACCAGCCGGAGCGGTCGTAGCCCGGCACGCCGGATTCATGCAGCGTGGGCATGTTGGGCGCGAGCGGTGTGCGTTGCGCGGTAGTGACGGCGAGCGCGCGCACGCGTTTTGCATTGAGCAGCGGCAGCGACGCCGGGATGCTGGCGAAAATCATGTCCACTTCACCGCTGGCCACGGCGGTGACGCCCTCTGCAATGCCTTTGTACGGCACGTGCACCACATCGACTTTCGCCAGCGCATTAAACAACTCAGCCGCCATGTGCGCGGAACTGCCGATACCGGAGGTGGCGTAGTTGAGTTTGCCCGGATTTTTGCGCGCCAAGGCCACAAATTCCTTCGCGCTGCGCGCCGGTACCGACGGGTGTACGACGATGAACCACGGCCCGTACACCACGCGCGACACCGGCGCAAAATCGCGCTCCAAATCGTAAGGCAGGTTGCGGCGCACCGCCGGTTGCACGGCATCCGCGGCGGGCATCAGCAGCAGGGTGTAACCGTCGGGCGCCGATTTGGCGGCCGCGTCGGTGCCCAGCATGCCGCCGGAGCCGCCGCGGTTTTCAATATAGAACTGCTGGCCCAGCAATTCAGAAAGCTTCGGTGCCAGCATGCGCGCCGTAATGTCCGCCGCGCCGCCGGCAGCGAAGCCGACCATGAATTTGACGGGCTTGATGGGGTAACTCTGGGCGAGCGCAAAGGGCAACGGACTGCACAGCGCCGTTGCTGCGGCCATCTTCGCGCTCAAAGAAATGCTCATTCGGCGCGTATGCCTGCGCTTTTTATCACGCGTCCCCATTTGCTGATTTCCTCGTTGATGATTTTGCCGAATGCCGGCGCGCTACTGCCCACCGGCTCGGCGCCCAGCGCCGCAAACCGTTCCACCAGATCAGGTGCGCGTAGCGCGGCGTTCACGGTTTTGTTGAGTTTTTCGATCAAGGGTGCGGAGGCGCCAGCCGGCAGCAACACGCCGTACCACAAACTGCTTTCATAGCCCGGCACGCCCGCTTCGGCGGCGGTTGGCACCTCCGGCGCCGCGGGCGACCGTTTCGCGGTGGAGATGGCGAGCGCGCGCAGCTTGCCGGATTTTGCGTGCGGCAGCGCGGTGGGCAGCGGATCAAAAATCATCTGCACTTGCCCGGCCAGCAGCGCGGGCATCGATTGCCCGCTGCCCTTGAACGGCACATGCACGAGATTGATGCTCGTCATGAATTTGAGCAACTCGATGGCGAGATGACTCGAACTGCCGCTGCCGGATGACGAGTAGTTGAGTTCGCCCGGCCGTGCTTTGGCGAGCGCAATCAATTCTTTCAGCGTGGCGGCCTTGACGCTCGGATGCACCACCAGCAACTGTGGCATCGACACCGTTTGCGACACGGGCGTGAAATCCTGTACCGAATCGTAGCCGGGCTTACTCATCATGGCGGGATTGAGCGCGAGTATGCTGGTCGCGCCGGCGAGCAACGTATAGCCGTCGGGCGCGGCGGCGGCGACAATGCGCGCGGCAATCGCGCCGCTGGCGCCGGCGCGATTGTCGATAATCACCGGCTGCGCAAAGGCTTCGGAAAGTTTCTGGCCGAGAATGCGGGTGGTGATGTCCGAGGCGCCGCCGGGGGAAAAGCCGACGAGTATGCGCAAGGGTTTTACGGGATATGCCGCGCCGGCGGATTGACCGTGGACGTGGCCGCACGCGAGTGTGGTTGCAATTGCAATTGCAATTGCAATTAGCGTTGGTGATGTTCGCATCCGATGGAGCTTGCCACGTTTCACCATGCTTGCTCAAGCAGCGCTACACTTCGATTATGAAAAAACACATCGCCATCATTGGCGCCGGCGCAGTCGGCGGTTACGTCGGCGGGCATCTGGCGCGCCGGCGAGAATGTCACGCTGGTCGATGCGTGGCCCGCGCATGTGGATGCGATGCGCACGCACGGCGTGCGCTTGAGCGGCACGCAGGGTGAGCATACCGTGCGTGTCGAAGCACTTCATTTAAGCGACGTGCAGCGCTTCGGACGCGAACCGGTGGATATCGCGATTATTTGCACCAAGTCGTATGACACCGAATGGGCGGCGGCGTTGATTGCGCAATATCTTGCGACGCAGGGCTATGTGGTGTCGATGCAAAACGGCATCAACGAAGAACGCCTCGCCAACGTCGTGGCCTGGGACCGAGCGGTGGGCTGCATTGTCAGCAGCATCAGCGTCAACGTGGCCGCGCCTGGTCATATTGTGCGCACGCAGCAGCCCGGCGGCGATGGGCACGGCGTGTTTCGCGTGGGCGAAGTACACGGCCGCGTCACGCCGCGCGCGTCGGCATTGGCGGCGATGCTGAGCGCGGTGGACAGCGCCGAGGTGACCACCAATCTGTGGGGCGAGCGCTGGACCAAGCTGGCCACCAACGCGATTACGCATGGCTTGTTGGGCGCAACGGGCTTGGACAATCGCGCGGTGTTGGTTGAGCGCGGGCCCGTGCATCGGCTGGGTGTCAAACTCGCCGCGGAGGCGATTGCGGTGGGCCGCGCGCTCGGCTACGACATCGGAACCCTGCTCGGTATTGCACCGGATGATTGGCTTGCCGCGAGTGCAGGCGCTGGCGCAGCGCAAACGCGTCTGCATCAAGGCCTGCTCGCGTGGATGGCCAAGCTCACCGCGCCGTCGCGCTCGTCAGTGGGGCGCGATGTGATGAGTGGCCGCCGTTCGGAAATCGATTACACCAATGGTTTAGTGGCAGCGAAGGATGTTGAAGTGGGCGTGCCCGCGCCCACGCATGCGGCGGTGACTGATCTCGTGCGGCGTATTGATCGGGATGACCTCACGCCGGCGCTGTCGCATGTGGATGCGGTTAACGTCACAAGGAATATATCGTAAGTATTTGTTTTTAAAGGATTTTTTATATTTATGCGAATTCAATATTTTCGCTGCTGCGGCGCACGTATTATCATGCGCCGGCCAATTGTTTAGCGCACGCCCAGCAGCGTCACCTCAAACACCAGGGTTGCGTTTGGTGGAATCACCCCGCCCGCGCCACGCGCACCGTATGCAATGGATGACGGGCAAGTGAGCTTGGCGGTGCCGCCAACCTTCATCAGTGCGACGCCTTCGGTCCAGCACTTGATCACGCCCGTCAGCGGAAACTCAATCGGTTCGCCGCGCTTGAACGAGCTGTCGAATTCTTTGCCATCGGGAAAGGTGCCTTTGTAATGTACTTTGACGGTTGAGGTGGCTGCGGGTTGCGCGCCGTTGCCTTCTTTGAGCATGCGTATCACCAGGCCGCTCGTGGTGACTTTGGCGCCGGGTTCTTTGGCGGCGGCGGCCAGTGTTTCTGTGTTGTTGGTCGGGGCGGCGGCGGGTACTACAAAGGCCATCAGGCATGCACTGGCCGCTGCGCAAGTCAGGAACGTTTTGAGCGATGTCATGTTGAGGTTTACACAATAGTTAATCGAAGGTCTGATGATAAATCAGTTACAAAATTTGTTGTCGACATTTAGCGCGGGTTTGCGCGTCCGAATCGGCGCTGGCGCGGCGCCGCTCGAACTCACTCGACCTTCGCGCCCGACGCCTTAACCGCCGCGCGCATTTTCTCCGTCTCGGCACGCATGTACTCGGCGAATTCGTCGGGCGTGGTGGCATTGGCTTCGGCGCCCAGGCCTGACAGTTTTTCCACGATCTCCGGCGACTTCATGGCTTTGACGAATTCGCTATTGAGCCGCGTGATGATGGGCTTTGGCGTTTTTGCGGGCGCGAGCAGGCCGTACCAGCCGATGACTTCGTAACCGGGTACCGATTCGGCAATGGTCGGCAGATCGGGTGCGAGCGGCGTGCGCGCTACGCTGGTAACGCCGAGCGCGCGCACGCGGCCGCTCTTGATGTGCGGCATGATCATCGGCACCACCGCAATGGTCATTTGTAGTTGTCCGTTGATGGTGTCGGCGAGCGCGGGTGCAACGCCTTTGTAGGGCACATGTTCTATGACTGCACCGGTCATCGCTTTGAAGCGTTCCGCGGCGAGGTGCGGCGGGGAGCCGGAGCCGCCGGAGCCGTAGCGCCAGTGGCCCGGCTTGGCTTTGAGCAGGGCAATGAATTCTTTGACGTTGGCGGCGGGCACCGACGGATTCACCACGATGATAAAGGGCGTCGATGCGAGCAGCGTGATCGGTGCAAAATCCCGCTGCAAATCGAACGGCAATTTTTCATACATCACCGAAACGATGACGATCCCTGACGTTGCCACGGTCAATGTGTGACCATCGGGCGCTGCCTTGGCGCCGAGTTCCGCGCCGATAATGCCGCTGGCGCCGGCGCGATTGTCGATCACCAGTTGCTGGCCAAACGCGCTCGCAAACTTGTTGCTGAGCAGGCGCGCGAGGATGTCGGGGCCGGAGCTTGGCGTGCTCATCACAATGACCCGCACCGGGCGCAGCGGGCGCCAGTCCTGCGCGTTTGCGCCAACGAACCCAGCGCATGCCACGAGTGCGAGCATGGCACGCGTGGATGAAGGTATCAGCAACCGCTTCGTGAAATGCATGGCACCTCCAGCGATGCAGCGAACACGGTTATTCTCGCGAATCTGGATGCGATCGGCAAGCGCGGAAATTTTTATGTTAAAACAACGGTCTGCGTGTCCATGTTCTGGAGCATCGGCGCGGTTGAATTGAGTGCGGGCGTTTGTTAGCATCGACTGCGCATCTGCACGTCCTTGGTAAGCTTCTTTTTTTCCTGAAAAGTTTTCGCTGTCCCGTTACACCGGGGTGCGTCCCCGCGGTTGGTAAAACAAAATCTTAAATAGTGGAGTGTAAGCATGGCCAAAACGACTGGTGCACGGTATTTCGCGGAAGTGATGAAAGGTTACGGCATTACGCACGCGTTTTTTGTGCCGACTATTTTGATGGACGCGCTGGCCGAGATGGATGAACTCGGTATTCAGAAAATACTCACGCATGGTGAGAAGGCTGCAGCGTATATGGCCGACGGCTATGCGCGCGCAGCCAACCGGCCGGGCCTGTGCATGGGGCAGCAGATCGGTGCTTCCAATTTGGCCGCGGGCCTGCGCGACGGTTTCATGGCGGGGTCGCCGATGATCGCGATCACCGGCGGGCCAACGACGGCAGGGCGTTACCGCCATTCGTACCAGGAGGTTGAGGATTTCGCGCAGTTTGATTCGATGACGAAATTGAATTTGCAACTCGACGACGTATCGCGCCTGCCGGATTTGATGCGCCAGTTGTTTCGTGCGGTGACCACGGGTGCGCCGAAGCCGGTGCACTTGCGGTTGCGCGGCTCGCACGGGCAGGGCATCGAATGCGAAGCGGATTTGCCCGCACCGATTATTGAAAAAGAATATGCCGCGATTCCGGCGCATCGTCCCGAGCCGGAAATCGAACGCGTGAAAGCGGCACTGGCGGTGCTGGCCAAGGCGCAGCGGCCCATCATTGTCGCGGGTGGCGGCGTGACGTCATCGGGCGCGCAGGCAGAGCTGGTGCAATTCGCCGAGAAACTGCAAATCCCCGTGGCGACGTCGCTCAATGCCAAGGGCGCGATCCTCGACACGCATGCGCTGGCGGTGGGCGTGCCCGGCGTGTATTCACGCGAGTGTGCCAATCGCGCAATTTCGGAAGCCGATTTGGTGCTGTTCATCGGCAGTCGCGCCGGTGCGCAGGTCACGGCGAACTGGAAAATTCCCGCGCCCGGCATCACCGTGATTCAGATCGACATCGACGCCCTGGAGCTGGGCCGCAATTATCCGAATGCGGCTTCGGTGTTGGGCGATGCGAAAGTGACGTTGAAGCACATGATTGCGCTGGCCGGTGCGCCGTCAGCCGGTGCCAAAGCATGGTGCGCACGCGCGCAGGAAATCGTGGCTGCGTGGCGCGCGAGTGTGGCTGCGCAGTACAACTCGGATGCCTCGCCGATGCGCCCGGAACGCATTTGCAAGGAAATCAACGACGCGCTGCCCGCCAACGGGGTGGTGGTGTCCGACACCGGCCACGCGGGCATGTGGACCGGGCAGTTGATTGAAATGCGGCACATGACGCAGCGTTACATTCGCTGCGCGGGATCGCTGGGTTGGGGCTTGCCCGGTGCGATGGGCGTGAAATGCGCGCTGCCGGATCGACCGGTGGTTCTGTTCAGCGGCGACGGCGGTTTTTATTATCACATCGGCGAGCTCGAAACCGCGGCGCGCCACGGCATCAATCTGATCATGGTGGTCAACAACAACAGCTCGCTCAATCAGGAAATTCCGCTGGTGGGCGCGGCGTACAAAGACAAACGCGGCGACCGTTACAAGCCCGACGAAATGTGGCGCTTCCAGAAGTCGGCCGATTTGGCGAAGGTGGCCGAGGCCATGGGCTGTGCGGCCATACGTGTGGACAACCCCAAGTCGCTGCGCGAGGCGCTGCAGCGTGCGCTGACCATGAACCGGCCGGTGGTGATCGATGCGATCAGCGACGACACCGCGCTGGCGCCGACGGCATGGACGCCCGGTGGCGCGAGTGGGCATTAATTATGTAGGATGGGTGGCGCGTAGCGTAACCCATCCTACGATTCTGGCGCTGCTGTTGACAGGCATAGCCCACGCGCAAGAATTCCCCACCAAGCCCATCCGCATCATCGTCGGCCCCGGCCCCGATATCGTGGCGCGCATGTTGGGTCAGAAATTCACCGAGGCGTGGGGCCATCAAACCATCGTCGAGCAACGGCCGGGTGGCGGCGGCATCATTGCCACCGAGATGGTGGCGAAAGCGCCGCCGGATGGTTATACGCTGCTGTTGTCGAGCGCGGCGTACACCATCAATGCAGTGTTGCAGCCGGGGCCGTACGATCTCACGCGCGATTTCGCATCGATTGCGCTGTGTGCCACCTCGCCCTTTATTTTGACCGTGCATCCGTCGGTGCCGGCAAAATCAGTGCAGGCGCTGATCGCGCTGGCGAAATCCAAGCCGGGCAACTGGTGTATTCGTCATCAGGCAACGGCACGCCGCCGCATCTGGCGGGTGAGATGTTCAAGACCATGGCCAAGGTGGACATCCTGCACGTGCCGTATAAATTTGCGACACCCGCACTGATTGATGTGGTGAGCGGGCAGGTGCACATGATGTGGCCGATCATGTCGATCTCGCTGCCGCAGGTGCAAGCGGGCAAGCTGCGCGGGCTGGCGGTGAGTACACGCGAGCGCACGCGTCTCGCGCCGCAGTTGCCGACCATCGCGGAATCGGGTTTGCCGGGCTACGAAATCATCGGCTGGAATGGTCTGATTGCACCCGCCAAAACGCCGGCCGCGGTGGTGAACAAAATCAACGCGGAAGTGCAGCGCCATTTGAAATCGTCCGAACTTGTGCAACGCTTGGCGCAATCCAGTTACGATCCGGCAGGGGAGCGCAACTCACCGGAACAGTTCGCTGAATTTGTGCGCGCCGAAATCGCGAAGTTCGCCAAGCTGGTTAAAGATTCTGGTGCAAAGGTTGATTGAATATGCGCGGTTTTAAGCGGGGAGTAGTATCGCAAGTATTTGTTTTTATTGTATTTTTTTCAACACCCGCGCAGGCGGCTTTTCCGCAAAAACCGGTGCGCATGGTGGCGCCGTTCCCTGCGGGCGGCTCGTCTGATTTAGTCGGCCGCGTCATCGCGCATGGCTTGAGCGAAACGTGGGGGCAGCAGGTTATTGTTGATAATCGTCCCGGTGCGGGCGGCAGCGTGGGTACCGCGCTGGTGGCGCGTTCGCCCGCGGATGGCTACACCTTGCTGCTCGGCGGCTTGTCGCCGACCGCGATCAACCTGGCACTCTACAAAAACCCCGGCTACTACACGCCGCGCGATCTGATTGCGATTGTGCCGGTGGCCAGCTCCGCCACCATGCTGGCGGTGCATCCGGGCGTGCGTGCGAACACGGTGCTGGAACTGGTGGCGCTGGCGCGTGCGAAACCCGGTGCGCTCACCTGTGGCTCCGGCGGCATCGGCACGCCCGCGCATCTGGTATGCGAGATGTTGAAGCACGCCGCCAAAATCGACTTGTTGCACGTGGCGTACAAGGGTACCGGCCAATCGGTGAATGATCTCCTCGGCGGACAAATACAAATGGTATTTGCCAGCATGCCCGTGGGCTACCCGCACGCGCAGAGCGGCAAAGTGCGCGCGCTGGCAGTGACATCATCCACGCGCACGCCACTGGCGCCGGAACTGCCGACGTTTGCCGAAGCCGGTGTGCCCGGTGTGGTGTTCGACAACTGGTGGGGCATGTTTTTGCCCGTCGGCACGCCGCAAGCCATTGTGGACAAAGCCGCGGCCGACATCACGCGCATCGTGCTACGCCCCGAGGTGAAAAAACGCTACGCCACTTTAGGCACGGACGTATTCACCATGCCGCATAAAGACTTCATCACCTTCTCGCGCAATGAAGTGATCAAGTTCGTGCAGGTGGTGAAAGACGCGGGATTGCAGCCGGAGTGAACAACAATGTCGACATTTACTAAAGGAGCCCAGCATGCCTGAAGGTGCAAATGGTGTAAGGCCCATCCGTCGCGTGGTCTGTGGCAACGACGCGCAGGGGCGTTCGAAGGTGCTGTTCGACAGTGCCGCGCCCAACGTTAACCCGAACTCGTTCAAGAAGGGCACGGGCATGACGGACATCTGGGTGTTTCACGACTGCCCAGCGAATATTTCCGGTGAGAAAGACGATGGCAATCTGCCGTTTCATTTTGAGCCGCCGCCCACTGGCGGGCATTTGCGCATTGTGCAATCGGATGCCAAGCGCGCCGATTACGATGCGGTGAAAGACACTTATATCGTGGCTGAACATGCGCCGAAAAAAACGCCCGGCGGCACCTGGGAGCGCGGCAATCAAAACCTGTTTAGCACGCGCATCCATAAATCCGAGACCGTCGATTACGGCATTTTGCTCAGCGGCGAGCGGACGATGATTCTCGATGATGGCGAATACCATTTGAAGCCCGGTGATTGCGTGATTGACCTGGCTGCATGGCACGCCTGGCGTAACGTCCATGCGGGCTCGATGGCGTTTGTGTTTGTCGCCGCCCAGTTTGACGAGGAGGCTAAGTAATCATGGCTCATGACATCAAGCCCATACGCCGCATTGTCGTTCGCGACAATGCTGAAGGCACCCAGTCCGGCGCGCTGTCCGATGCGCCGTCACCCGATGTGCATATCGATCCCGCGCGTCCTGGGTTTGCGGCCACGCGCCTATGGGTGACGGACCGCACGCCCGCGCGCATCCAAAACGAAACGCTGCATATGCCGCACACCATCGAGCCGCCGCAGGCCGGTTCGCTGTGCCGCTACTTGCAGATACCGCCCGATGCCGTGTGGCAAGGCAAAGTCGGTGCGAAAGAAGTGCAAGCGTATTTTGCTGCGATGGGGTCGCCCGGCGCTTCAACGTACTCGAGCAGCGCGCCGCATCCCTACATGCAAAAAACGCACACGCTCGATTTCGCGTTGATACTCGAAGGCGACATCACGCTGGTGCTCGATCTGCAAGAGGTCAACTTGAGCGCGGGCGACACCGTGGTTTTGCGCGGCACGAATCACGCGTGGCGCAATCGCAGCGACCAGCCGTGTCTCATCGCGATGTCGATGCACGACGGCGCACGGTAACGTCTGGATTGCCGTCACGCAGCGTGCCACTGCGGATGTTTGCGGCTACTCGCGGCACCACAACGGTGCCAAATGCGCTTGCGCCGGGCAAGGTGTATGATGATCGGTTATCGCTATTATTTATGTAAGTATTTGTTTTTATTGGATAAATTATTTTTCGCTGTGCTGTGGCATGATTTGTGCGTTGCAACAATTGCGAGTTATAATTTTGTCTCAAGGAGAAATATCATGCCCCGTTACCTTGTCGCTATTGCCTCATGCCTTGCGGTTGCTGCACTGCTGTGGGCTGGTGCCGCTGCCGCCAAAGAAGCGATAGATGAGCCCGTGATACTGGTTGCCACGCCGCAACAGCGCGATCGACTGTACGGCACCAGTGTGTTGATCGTCACGCCGATCGGCAATCGGCAGCACATCGGATTTATCGTCAATCGTCCGACACCGGTGAAGTTGAGCGATATGTTTCCGAATCACGCGCCGTCCAAGCAAGTGCTGCAACCGATTTATCTGGGCGGTCCTGAAAACCGCAACGTACTGTTCGCGCTGGTACAGCGGCAGGGTAGCCACAGTGCCGGCGGACTGCGGCTTGCGTCCGATCTCTATCTGGAAATTGCGCGCGAGAAGGTCGACGGCGTGATTGAAAGCGAGCGCGATCAGGCGCGTTTTTTTGTCGGTGTCGTGGTGTGGCAGCCGGGCGAACTGGAGGCTGAAATCGAGAGCCACTATTGGTACGTGCAGGACGCCGACTCCGCACTGATACTGCGCAAATCCACCAACGGTTTGTGGGAGGAACTGGTCAAGCGCAACGAGCGCAATAAAAACGCCATCACCGCCGACGGCAAACTATTCTTCATGCAACCCACAACCGCGCCGATGCAGTGACGCCCATGCGTTGCGCAACTTACCTAACACAAGGGCCATGCGCCGATGATCAGCATACGCGCCGAGAACGCGCAGGACGCCGCCGCCGTGCGGCACGTGCATGTCACTGCCTTTCGCACGCCCGCTGAAGCGGACCTGGTAGAACGGCTGCGCGCGGATGGCGAGGCCGGCATTTCATTGGTGGCCGAGGTGGACAACAGCATCATCGGGCACATCGTATTCAGCCGCGTAACGTTCGACCCGGCGCTCGACATCATCGCCTACGGGCTCGGCCCGATGGCGGTCGTGCCCGGCCACGAGCGGCACGCCGTGGGACGGCGCCTGGTGCAGAACGGCATCGCCGAATGCCACGCGCGCGACGCGTGCATGGTGGTGGTGTTGGGCGACTATAATTATTACCAGCGTTTCGGCTTCGAGCGCGCGAGCCGGCACGGCCTGCGCAACGAATTCGGCGTCGAAGAATCGTTCATGGTATTCATGCTCGACGCCGGCGCGCATCCGCCACCGTCAACCCTCGTCAAGTACGCGCCCGCGTTCGATGCGCTGCCGCAGGGGGCGAAGTTTTAGCGGGCTATGGGCTCTTTAACTTCGGTAACTACACTGGCTTGCGAAACAACACAATCCGGTTCGTATTGGTGCCGAGGCTGTTGTTCGACACGCCCCAGATGTTCGCGGTCTTGGTGAATTTCTGTGCGTTGATCGCCACCGCCATACAGGCAAAACCCGCCGAGATGCCCAGCGGTGCGACGATTTCATCGAGCTTGATTTTGCCGCCGCGCACTTCGCCGACTTCAAACGCCACCCAGCCGTTGGGCACGGTGATGCGATAGAGTTCGCGGAACACTTCGAGCATCGCGGTCGACCAATGCGACACCGTGCTGCACATGGTGATGCGCGATGCGACTTCAACGGCGTCGTGGGCGTTGAACCAGCAGCGCAGCCAGTTATCGCGCGAGTATTGCACCACGTCGAGAAACGGTGGCGACGTCACGGTGAGTTTGACCGCTTCGGTGGGGATGCCCAGGGTGCTGGCGGCGCTGTCTTCCATGAAGGTGGCCGTTTCGGCAGCGGCACGCAGGTTGGCGCGCTGCTGCGCAGTGAGTTTGCCTTGTAGTTGTTTTGATTTGCGTAATATCAGGGCACGAATAGCGCGATACTCGGGTTTTTGTTTCAGGCGTGCGTTGATGCGGATCTGGTTTTCTTGTGTCGCGGCCTGATTCGGCGGCAGCGTATACACCGAAAAAAATCCCGGCGAATGCCCGGTCAGCCGGTTGGTGGCGACCATGCGTATCCAGCGGTCGGTGGCGTCCTCCGTGTAGTCGGCGCGCCGCGCGATGAGATAGTTGCGCAGCGCCAGCAGTTCGCGCTCGGTGTCGCGGTGGTAGAACATCGTGAGATCAATATCTTTGCGTTGTTTGCCGCTCACCCGCAGCGTTTCCAGGCGCGCGGCGACGGCGTCGAGATCGGGCAACTCCAGCCGTGGCTGCGTGAGTATCGACGACAGCGGGTTCACGTCATTGGCAATCACGCTGCGTCCATGCAGCGCGGCTTCAACCGCGGTGGTGCCGCGTCCGCTGAATGGGTCATACACAATGTCGCCGGGCACGGTGAGCCGCTCGATAAAATAAGCGGGTAGTTGCGGCTTGTAGCAGGCGCGGTAGGAAATCTCGTGGATGGAACTCGCCTGCCGCTGTAGTGCCGTCCACAGTTCGCCCTGGTAGACGGGGATATCCTGCTGCAACACTTCGCGGCTGCGCGCGCGGCGAGACGGAATCGAGGTTTGTTGCAGGCGCAGACTGCCCGAATTGATTGCAGTACCAAAATCCAGCATGGTTCGCCCTCCCAGAGAATATTGCCTGGAAGGGTACGCGTCTTTGAAAAAAAGTACAAGTCCATCAATACGTTAAGAAGATTTACTGAAGTTCAGTACCAAGTACTGTATGGAAGTACATCTTTTTATTTGATTTAAGGCCACTTGCCAGCAACCAAACAGAATTTTTCGCCCTGCCCAGCGGAGAACCAAATCCGCTTACCATAGAGCACTAACTCAGTCTGGAGCCGCCATGAACGACATCGCTGGAATTCAAAACGCCGTCAGCTTTCCGCTGCCCATTGCCGCGCCTGTGAAGTTGGGCTTTCACCAGCCCGCGCTCGACAAACTGCGCACGCTGATCCAAGGTCACATCGCCGAAGGGCGTTATCCCGGCGCGCAAATCGCCCTGGCGCGTCACGGACAACTGGCGCTGTTTGAAACCTTCGGTCAGGCGGCATTGGCGCCGGCCACAGCCGCGAGCGCCGACACCCTGTGGCTGCTGTTCTCGAATACCAAAGTGCTGACGGCTGCGGGCATCTGGATGCTGGTGGAAGACGGCAAGCTGAGCTTCACCGATCGCGTCGCCGAGCATCTGCCCGAGTTCGCGCGCCACGGCAAAGAGAACATCACCCTCGCGCAAGTGATTAGCCACCGCGCGGGCTTTCCCAGCCAAAATGTCACCCCGGCCGCGTGGGCCGACCACACCGAGATGCGCCGGCAGGTGTGCGATTTCACGTTGGAGTGGACACCGGGCACGCGGCTGCACTATCACGGACGCTCCGCGTTTTGGGTGGCGGCTGCGGTGATCGAAGCGGTCAGCGGCGGCGACTATCGCGATTTTCTGCGCAGCCGCATCATCGAACCCCTGGGTCTCGCGAACGATGTGTTTGTCGGCCTGCCCGATGCACAACACAGCCGCGCAGCGACGACGTACGAGCCCGATGCGAGCGGCAGGCAGCAGCCATTGCAGGACGAGAACACGCCTGAAGCGCGCCGCGCCGGCATCCCCAGCAGCGGTGGTTACGCTACCGCGCGCGGCATCGCGGCGTTCTATCAGATGCTATTGAACGGCGGCCGCTTGAACGGCCAGCGCGTGTTATCGCGACGCCTGATCGAATTCGTCACCCGCAATCACACCGGCGACATGCATGACGGCGGCATGGACATGCCCATGCATCGTGGCCTCGGTGTGCATGTGCGCGGGCTGACCGACAAGATACGCGGCCTCGGCGGCATCGGTAGCCCACGCACCTTTGGCCATGGCGGCGTGGGTTCATCGTATTGTTGGGGCGATCCGGATTCGGGTGTGTCGTTTGCCTACATTACCAACAGCAAAGTGCCTGATCCATGGCACAGCCGGCGTCTGGATTTGGTGGCGAATTTGGTGCACTCGGCCATTGACTGATCTGCACGCGCTGGCCCCGGTGACCGCGCCGAAATCAACGCAGCGCGGTACCTCGTGAAACATCTCCTGCTCGCCCTCGGGGCGATGTTTCTGCAGCAAACGTTCATTGCGCTCGGCCGCTCGCTGCCCGCGGTGATCGCGCCGGCGATTATCGCGGATTTGCGCTTGGCACCGGCATGGATCGGCGTGTATTTCGGTTTGACGGCCGCCGCGTCGCTGGTGGTGCAACTCGGTTGCGGCAGTTTCATTGTGCGCTATGGCGCTTTGCGCATGAGCCAGATCGCACTCGTGCTGGTCGCCGCCGGCACTGCACTGGCGACATTGGGAACGCCGCTGACGCTGGTCTTGTCCGCGATCATCGGCGGGGGCGGTGGTGCGGTATCAACACCCGCCAGTTCGCATCTGCTCGCACGCTGTTCGTCGCTGCGTTACCTGCCGCTGGTATTCTCGATCAAGCAAACGGCGGTGCCGGCGGGTCTGCTGCTGGCCGGTGCGCTGGCGCCGCAAATGACCGAACAGTGGGGCTGGCGTAGCACGATGTTGTTGTGCGCGGCGGCGTGTGCCGTGTTCGCCCTGATGCTGCAGCCGCTGCGCAAGACCTTCGATACCGACCGCGTGCCGACGCGCACCTTCAAGTTGTCGGATTTTCGTGCGACCTTGACGTCGGTGCTTGCCACGCCTGCCCTGCGGGCCTTGTCGTTTGCCTGCCTCGCCTTCAATGGATTGCAAACGGTGGTTACCGCGTATTTCGTGGTCTATCTGACGACCATCGGCTACACGCCCGTGGCGGCGGGTTTTGTGTTTTCAGTGGCGGTCGCGGTGGCCGTGCCGGGTCGCATTTTGTGGGGCTGGCTCGGCAGCAGCTATGTGCCGCCGCGCCTGATGATGGCAGGACTGGCCCTTGTCATGGCGGGCAGTGTGGCGCTGCTCGCGCTGTGCAGCGCCGGTTGGCCGACGTTACTGGTGGGCGGGATCGCCTGCGTGTTGAGCGCCACCGCGTT
>JAYUAH010000528.1:0-1530 GCA_043741415.1 Betaproteobacteria bacterium | reverse complement strand
TTGAAGCGATCCGGGTCGCCCCAAATCGTGCGAATCATCGACGGCCACGGCTTTTTAACCACGAGAATTCCGCCCTGACCATTGGCCACATCGGCACCGGCCTCGTCCACTATCGCAGCGGCAATGCCCGGCAGTGCCGTGGTGCAGGAGCCCGGCACCAGTGGCGTGACGCCGGGCAGCGGCGTGATCATGTGGCCGCCGGTTTCGGTTTGCCAGAAGGTGTCGACAATCGGGCAGCGCTCGCCGCCGATGTTCTTGTAGTACCACATCCATGCCTCAGGATTGATCGGCTCGCCGACTGATCCGAGCAGGCGCAGCGACGACAAATCGTATTTTCCTGGTGCAAAATCTGGAGCCATTTCTGCCGCTTTGATCAGCGAGCGAATCGCGGTCGGTGCGGTATAGAAAATGCTGCACTTGTGCCTCTGGATCATCTCCCAAAACCGCCCTGCGTTGGGGAAGGTCGGCACCCCTTCGAAGATGATTTGCGTCGCGCCCACTGCGAGCGGGCCGTACGCCACGTAGGTGTGGCCGGTCACCCAGCCGACGTCGGCGGTGCACCAGAACACGTCAGTGGGCTTGATGTCGAACACCCACTTCATGGTCAGCATCGCATGCAACAAATAGCCGCCGGTGGAATGCTGTACGCCTTTCGGCTTACCGGTCGAGCCCGAGGTGTAGAGCACGAACAGCGGATGCTCGGCATCCACCATGACAGCAAGGCACTCATCGGAGGCACCGCCTTCAACCTTGGCCCAATCGATATCGCGCGCACCGTACGTAATATTGCCGCCGGTGCGTTTGTACACGATGACATGGCGCACGCCGTCACAGCCACCCATGGTGAACGCCTCATCCACAGCCGGTTTCAATGTGATGGCCTTGCCACCGCGCATCTGCTCGTCGGCCGCGATGACGAGCGTGGCACCGATGTCAACGATGCGCTCTTGCAAACTCTTGGCCGAGAAGCCGCCGAACACCACTGAGTGAATAATGCCGAGCCGCGCGCAGGCCTGCATAGCGATCACGGCCTCAATTGACATCGGCATGTAGATGATCGAGCGATCACCTTTTTTGTAGCCGAGTGACTTCAGTCCGTTCGCAAAACGACACACGCGAACGTAGAGATCGCCATAGGTAATCTCGGTCACCTTGCCACCGTCAGCTTCGAAAATAATCGCGACTTTGTCTTCGGTCGCCGTGCTGATATGGCGATCAAGGCAGTTGTACGAGGCGTTCATTTCACCGTCGGCAAACCACTTGAAAAACGGCGCGTTGCTGTCATCGAGCGCCGTGGTGAACGGCTTGGCCCAGATCAGATGCTCGCGCGCGAGATCACCCCAGAAACCGGCGTGATCGGCAGCCGCTTTCGCCAGCATCGCGGCGGCGTCGGCGGGCTTGACGTTGGCCTGCGCGGTGAACGCGGCACTTGGTGCGAACACGCGGTTCTCGACCAATACGGATTCAATGGCAGACGATGGGGCAGACGACGGTGCAGACATGGGTTTCCTCCTGTGACGAAATTTCAAT
>JAYUAH010000527.1:0-9074 GCA_043741415.1 Betaproteobacteria bacterium | reverse complement strand
ACCACCACCATGAACGAATCTACGATATAGGCCTGCCCCAGATCAGGGCCCACGTTACCGATCTGCGACAGCGCACAACCCGCCAACCCGGCGATCCCAGAGCCCAGACCAAACGCCCATGTGTCTACACGCGCCGTCGGTACACCCACGCAAGAGGCCATCGCGCGATTTTGGGTCACGCCACGTACGAACAGTCCCAAGCGGGTGCGCGTGAGCAATAGCCACACGCCCGACACGACGGCAATGGCAAAAAAAATGATCACGATGCGGCTCCATGGTAGCACCACATTCGAGAGTATTTGAATGCCGCCCGACATGAACGCTGGGTTCTCCACCTGCACATTTTGCGCGCCAAAAATAGTACGCACGGTTTGCATCAGCACCAAACTGATGCCCCAGGTTGCGAGCAAGGTCTCCAGCGGCCTGCCATACAACCAACGGATCACCGAACGTTCGAGCGCCATGCCGACGGCTGCCGCCACCGCAAACGACGCAGGCACGGCACACAGCGGATACCAATCAAACGCACCCGGCAGATAGGTGCGAAACAGGTTTTGCACCACATACGTGGTGTAAGCGCCGACCATAATTAATTCACCGTGCGCCATGTTAATCACGCCCATCAGCCCATAGGTGATAGCAAGCCCCAGCGCAGCCAACAACAGAATGGAACCGAGGCTGATGCCCGAAAACAACAACCCGGCGCGCTCGCCCCACGCGAGCCGTCCCTCGATAGCACGCAGGCTTTTCTGCGCGGCAAGGCGGATGTCGATGTCTTTTTCGCTCTCGAGCACAGACAGCAACAAGGTTTTGGTGGCGGGATTAGTCGAGTGCTCCAGCGTGCGTATGGCCGTCAAGCGCGCTTCTTTAGTGCCGCCCTTGATTTCGAGTGTGGCGGCAATCTGCTCCAACAGAGGTCGCACGCTGGCGTCGCGCTCCTGCGCTAATGCCTTTTTGACCAGCGGCAGCATCTCGGCATCGGCGCTACCGGCCAACTCCTTGGCAGCAGCCAATCGAACGGACGCGTCTGGTGAAATCAGTTTCAGTGCAGCCAGCGCGCCGTTCAAAGTGCCGCGCAAGCGATTATTGACCAGGATGTCTTCACGCTCGGCGGGCACGGGCTTGATCGCTTCGCCGGTCAACGCATCGATGGCATCGGCCCCTTTGACGATGAAAATGCGTTTGCCAGAACTCTGCAATTCGCCCTCGTGCAAGGCGCTCAGTATTGCGACTGCCTTGGGGTCACCCTCCGCTACCAGCGCGGCGATAGCAGCAATCTTTTCGTCTGCTTCACCGAACGCCAGTTTGCCGACGGCATCGGTGTCCAGCGCATGCACGGGGCGCGCAGCGGCGATCGCCAACAGGAAGACGACCATCAGGTATTTACACATATTGCAGACCTTACACATAAAACGGGGCCTGCGTGCAAGCCCCCCTTCTATGTGCGGCAGGGCATGCGCCCTGCCGCTGCACTGCTGATATTACTTCTTCTTTTCAGCCATTAGCGCGGGTTCGTCTTTCTTCTTGTCGTTACCGGCGATGAACGAGCTCCACGGTTGCGCTTTCACCGGGCCTTTGGTTTTCCATACGACGTTGAATTGACCGTCACCTTTGATTTCGCCGATGAACACGGCTTTGTGCAGGTGATGGTTCTTTTCATCCATCTTGGAGGTAATGCCCGACGGCGCGGTAAACGTTTGACCGCCCATCGCTACGCTGACTTTATCCACATCAAAGGACTTGGCTTTTTCAACCGCCTGCTTCCACATGTAGATGCCGATGTAGGTCGCTTCCATCGGATCATTGGTCAGCGGCTTGTCTTTATGCCCGGCCAGACCTTTGGCTTTGGCATAGGCAGCCCATTTTTTAGTGAACTCATCATTGGCAGGCGATTTGATCGACATAAAGTAATTCCACGCAGCCAGATGTCCGACCAGCGGCTTGGTGTCTACGCCGCGCAGTTCTTCTTCACCCACCGAGAACGCGACGACCGGCACGTCAGTAGCTTTAAGCCCTTGATTGCCGAGTTCTTTATAGAACGGCACGTTGGAGTCGCCGTTGATGGTGGAAATCACCGCGGTTTTGCCACCAGCTGAAAACTTTTTGACATCGGCCACGATGGTTTGGTAATCGCTGTGACCAAACGGCGTGTATTTTTCGTCGATGTCTTTATCGGCCACACCTTTGGATTTCAGGAACGCGCGCAGGATTTTGTTGGTGGTGCGCGGATACACATAGTCCGTGCCCAACAGCACCCAACGTTTGGCAGCGCCGCCTTCTTTGCTCATCAAATATTCCACCGCGGGAATCGCCTGCTGATTGGGCGCGGCACCGGTGTAGAACACGTTGCGCGAAATTTCTTCACCTTCGTATTGCACGGGGTAGAACAGCAGACTGTTCAATTCTTCGAACACCGGCAACACGGATTTGCGTGACACTGAGGTCCAGCAACCGAATACTACGGAAACTTTGTCCTGCGTGATGAGCTGGCGTGCTTTTTCCGCGAACAACGGCCAGTTGGAAGCCGGGTCTACCACTACCGGCTCGATTTTCTTGCCCATCACACCGCCTTTGGCATTGATTTCTTCGAAAGCCATCAGCGCGACGTCTTTCAACACCGTCTCGCTAATCGCCATCGTGCCCGACAGCGAGTGAAGAACACCTACTTTGACGGTGTCAGCAGCCAACGAGGGCGCCGCAGTGAGTCCAGTCAAGCCGGAACACACGGCGACGCCGACTAAGGACATCACGCCTTTGATTAATTTTCTACGGTAGGACATATCTCATCGCTCCTATTGAGGTTTTTGGAATTCGCGTGCGACCGCGACAAATTGCTAAACGCCCCTCCCCTAAAGCACGACTCGTGCCAAAGTTGTTTGCAATTGATTTCCGCCGCTGGTTTCTGCGCACGCATTCCGGCCCCGCAGTCAGTGTAAGCACGTACATAGGTGTAGCCGCATAGGCTTACCTTATTGAAAATTAACAGGTTCTGGGTGACGCACTTATATTTTCAAGGTAGCTTGAGCGTCCGCCATTGCGCCGCGCAGCTACGAAAGTATTCTCAGCCGCAGCTCATTCCCGCACCATAAGCGTGCGTGGAATATCTGGCACGCACTACCAAGGCGCGCGCTGTCATGCCGGCGTCGATCTTTTGTGTACGCGAATTTCCGTATCTGCGGCGACGCCGCTTTCGAACGTCATAGCCGTTTTGTGGGAATCCAAGTCGTCATTTGCCTGCCAGGCACTGGCTAATTATTGCTTTGTTCGCTACACGCGATTTGGAGCGAACGCCAGATGGCACGAAACCTGCTGTGTCTATGTTGGTGCATAACATGCACTTGGCATTCATCTAATCAAAATTGAGTCCATCGCAAATACAAAGGAGCATTGAATGGAACCCACGGGGCGGTCGCGAAAGCATAGTTTTTCAAACAGGTTTTTTCGTAAAAGTGCAGTAAGTGCATTGTTTTCATTGGCAATGCTGGCGACCACGCAACAGGCGCAGGCAGGCGCCGAACTGAAAATAAGCGATGACGCCGGCATCAATTTGGGCATGGGTCTTAGAACCAGCTACACCAGCGCCAAAAACGGCGCGCCCAACGGCACCTCGCGCTCGAACGATTTCGCGCTGGATAACATTCGGCTGTATATGAACGGCCATTATGGCGATGTCATCAAAGCCACCTTCAACACCGAGCGCACCGGCTCCGGCTCGGGGGCTGCCAAAGACTCGGTCCGCGTCATGGATGCGATCGCCCAGTTTGAATTCATGCCCGAGTTCAATATCTGGATGGGACGCATGCTCCCGCCAAGCGACCGCTCCAACCTCGATGGCCCGTTCTACATCATGCCGTGGTCGTATCCGGGCGTGGTATCCAACTATCCGAATCTGGCGGTGGGCCGGGACAACGGCGTCATGGTGTGGGGCAAGCCCCTCGGCGGCAAACTGGTGTATTCGGTCGGCGCGTTCAAAGGTCATAACAAGACTGCGGGATTGTCCGGCGCCTCCGATCGCCTGCTGTACGCGGGACGACTTGCCTTCAACATCCTCGACCCCGAACCCGCCCCCGCGTACTACACCGGTAGCTGGTATGGCGGCGCCAAAGATATCTTGACAGTAGCCGTATCCGGCAATGTCCAAAGCGATGGCGTAGGCACCTCAGCCCAAAAGGGCGATCTGAAGGTGTGGAGCTCGGACGTCTTGTTTGAAAAGAAATTCTCCTTTGGCGTGCCAACGCTGGAAGGCGCCTACTACAAATACAACCTCGGCGCCCGGGACTGCGGCTCGGGTGAACCGGGCTCACCGGCTTGCTCGGTGACCAGTGTTGACAATATCGGCGGCCAGGTTGACGGCAAGGCCTATTTGTTTGGCGCTGGATTTTTGTTCCCGCAAAAGGTGGGCTAGGGACAATTTCAACCGTTCGTGCGTTATCAAAAACTTGATCGCAGCGTCAGTAACACCACGCTAAAGGCCACTGATTTCGGCGTCAATTACGTGATCAAAGGGCCCAATGCCAAAGTGACGGCCATGTACTCCAAGTTCAGCGATTCGCGCTTGCCGGTAGCCTTCAGGGACACCAACCAGTTTGTGCTCGGTGTGCAGTTGCAATATTAAAGCAGTAGTGACCTCAAGAGGACGCATCGCGTCACACACTGGAAACGAAAAAAAGGGGAACCCGCAGGTTCCTCTTTTTTGTTTGACAACCGGACACTTAAAGTGACACGCTATTTTATAGTTGTGCCGGCAAGAAATTGATCCACAATCGCCACAAAATCTTCCGGCTTTTCATCGCTCGGATAATGCCCGAGCCCCGGCAGGCTCACGACCTTCGCTTGCGGCAACACGTGTTGTATTTCCAGTTGCATCTGTGGTGGCAAGGTGGTGCTGACACCACCCACCATGTAGATGATCGGCGCCTTGATGTTGCGCACCGTGGCCCACAGCGCCGTAGGCACAAAACCTTTGAGTATCGCCGGATCGCGCTTCCACACGATGCGCCCATCGTCGCGCCGCTTCGAGCCCTGCTGCGCCAAATTGCGTACAACTGCATCGCTCGCGCGCAGGTTTTCGATTTTGACTTGCACCAGCATCTCGTCGAGGTTCGCCCAGCCGTTGGCCTCTTTCTCCATGCGCACGCCGCGCCGATTGGAAATCGCCGGCGGACGCTCCGGCCCCACGTCTTCGACGATGACCGCCGACACCCAATCCGGATGACGGCCCGCAATCATTTGCACCACGCGTCCGCCGGTGGATGCACCCCACAGCACGAGCTTGCGCCGCGCCCGCTCCCAGCGCCACAGTAACCATCAGTATCTCCAGTAGAGTCTTGAGTTTTGAAATCATGTTCCGCGCTCGCTTGTGATCCGTTAAACACGATATCATTTATTGCGCTACATTGGCGGCATCATCTCACTCAGGAATTCACATGTTTCACCACACGTTCATCAAAGCACTCGCGATGCTGGCGCTAGGCGTCGGTGTGAGCCACGCCCAGATCAAGCCGACTGTCACCGATCCGGGTATGGCCCAGCCAAAAACCATCATGTACGTCGGCAACAGTTTTTTCTATTACAACAACGGTATGTCGAGCCAGGTGTCGGCCATGGCCACCGCCGCTGACGCGAAGAATCGCAATGACTACCGCAGCACCTCCATCACCATGAGCGGCTCTGGCCTCAACTGGCACGATGTCGATTCGTATTTTAAACCCGGCGGCGTCGCGTCGTATTCGTTCGTCGGCGACAACGAAATCCGCTTCAATAAATTCGACAAACCGTTTGAAATCGTGATCATGATCGATTGCAGCCAGTGCCCGATCCATCCGCAACTCGGCCCGATGTTTCACGAGTACGCCAAGAAGCACAGCGACACCGTGCGTAAGCACAAGGCAGCGCCGGTGTTTTTCATGACGTGGGCCTATGAAGACAAACCCGAAATGAGCGCCGGGCTCGCCGAGCAATACACCATCGCCGGCAACGCCAACAAAGCGTTGGTCATACCAGGCGGCCTCGCCTTTGCCAATGCGATTGCCAAGCGACCGGACATCAAACTCTACGTCGCCGACAAACGCCATCCCAGTGCGCGTGGCACCTACCTCGCCGCCGCGACTATTTACGCCGCGCTCTACAAAAAATCGCCAGTGGGCAGCCCGCATCCGGAGACCGTTGATGCGGCCACTGCGAAATTTTTGCAGGAAGTCGCTTGGGATACCGTACAAGCTTATTACGCTAAATAAAATATTGTTTATAATCAAATACTTATGATAAATCACCTCCAGCAAAAATAAACCAGAAAAGGCAACGAGCGCGCGGGCAACGTCGCACGCTTCTATGCGCACACCTCGCGCGACGACTTTGATAAAACGCGCGCCGGCGTGTAAGCGATACACGATACATTCGCGGGCAATCGCTGGAGGTCAATGGCGGTGCGTGGATGCGGCGGGGCCGCGTGCGGCGGTGAACACGCTAAGTCTTTCAGCTTAGGCCATTTGAGTTATTGCGCCGGGGCTGAGCCCGGCCATAGACTGTACCTCAGCCTGCTATTGCAGATCGACTGCAGCCAACCCGGAGCATCATCATGCCCATCACCATTCCTGAACTGATTATTCGCGCCAACGTCACCGCCAACGAAGTTGTCGCCGTCGGCAGCACTGTGGAGTTGTCGCTGCCCGCAGCAGTCGACCCGCAATCCGCGCAGGGCGCCATTCGCGTGATGCGCGGCTGCGAGCCACTCGCCGTGCATATAGAGGTGGCCAAACGGGGCCGCATCATTGTTGTTCGTTTCGACGGCGAGCCCGTCGGCCCCTGCGAACTCATGGTCAAGGAACTGCTCGGCGTAAAGGGTGAGCGACTCGTCGACGACTACCGGCTGCCGTTTTCAGTGATGCCGATCTCGGGCAAGGTAGCGCTCGAGCTGCGCATCGAACATGCGGTGCGGCTGTATATCGGGGAGCTGCAGGTAGAGCGTCTGGCGCCGGGCCAACTGACCCGCGGCGGCCATGTCGATGTCATCAAAGCGGTAAACCGCAAAGACGGCACATCGGTCGAGCTGGCCTTCGACGAGCGCGGGGAGCGCGTCGATATGGCTGAGCGCTACGCGCTACTCGCCAAACGCCGCGCCGAAAAATTTGGGCGCATCCACGAAACCCTGTTCGAGCGCATCGCGACGTTGAAGGACGAGGAGCGCGTCACCGTCGTGTTGTGGCCGCGCATCGATCTGCCCGCTGCGCCGTACGACAAGCCCAGCGATCGGCGCGCACTGGAACCACCCGACGGCGAACGCAAAGTGGCGGAGTCGCTGCGCAGTGCAGTGGCCGAATTGCGCAAGACGCTGCAAAACGCGAAGCTGGAACTGGCCAAAGAGGAGCGCCCCGACGAGGCTATCCCGTGTGTGCGCGCGACCGCCACGGTGGCGCAAATACGCAGTCTCGCCACGGACAAGACCATCGGCGCCATCCTGCTCGACGACACCACCGCGATTAACGATCTGGGTGACTCAATCGCCGTGGCGCGCTCTAATAGCGCGCATCTCGCCGGCTTCGATGGCACCGGTATTCGTGTGGCAGTGTGGGAGGACGGCCCCAGTGTGACCACCAATCTCGCGTTCGCCGGCCGCTTTACCACCACGCCGCTCGCCAGCAACCACGCGCGGCTGACGTCGGCGGTGGTTAAAAACACCGAAGCCAACAAACCGCACGGCCATGCGCCCGACTGCGATCTGTA
Organism: Betaproteobacteria bacterium; assembly: GCA_043741415.1. Classification (GTDB taxonomy): domain Bacteria; phylum Pseudomonadota; class Gammaproteobacteria; order Burkholderiales; family SG8-41; genus UBA5216. The sequence continues at coordinate 1,352 of JAYUAH010000527.1, read as the reverse complement.
TTCCGCGAATAGCGCCGGCGTGGATGCGCTGCGCTGGGCGGTGCGCGATCAGCACTGCACCGTAGTGAGCCAGAGTTTTCATCGCAACAGCGAACCCGGCGGCGCGGGTCTGCAGTCGGATGACTTGCTCAAAGACTGGCTGGCGCTGCGTTGGCCGTATCCGACGATTGTGCAGGCGGCCGGCAACTTCTGGCAGGGTGATGCGGACAACATCATGCCGCCGGAAAACGAATTCGTGAATCACAAGGGTTTCAACTCGCTCGCCATCGGCAATCATGACGACACTGCCGGTGCCATGTCGGGGGATTCGGTGTTCCGTAACCCGTCATCAAGCCATGGTGACCGTGAACTGCCGGAGCTGGCCGCCAACGGCACCGGGGTCTCCGCCAATGGGCAGACCATGTCCGGCACCAGCTTTGCCGCGCCGGCAGTGGCGGGCGTAACCGCGCTGCTGCAGGATGTGGATGGCGTGTTGTGCTCGTGGCCGGAGGGCTGCCGCGCGATACTGATGGCCTCGGCCGGTCGTAACGTGCGTGATCACAACTGGTGGCAGGACGTGGTCAACCGCGTCGATGCCCGTGATGGCGCCGGCGCCGTCGACGCGCAGGCCGGTGTCGCCATCGCCCAGCAACGGCGTTGGCGCGATGCACCGGCCACCCGCCGCGGCTGGGACGTGGGCACGATTTCGTCGAGCGTGATTGGCGCCGACCGCCTGGCAACCTTTCGCTACCGCATCGCGGTGCCGTTCCTAGCGTTCTTTCCCACGGTGAAGGTGGCGCTGGCGTGGGACAGCGCGGTGACCTCGTCAGGCGATAACGCGACAGCGTCGACACTGACCGTTGATCTCGATCTGCTGGTGCGCGATAGCAAAGGCGTGCAGGTCGCGTCTGCGGCCTCCTGGGACAATAGCTATGAAGTCACAGAGTTCGCCGCGCGCGCGGGCGAGACCTACGAAATTGTCATCCGCCGCTGGTCCGGCACCGACAGCGTATGGTACGGCGTGGCGTGGACAGTCAATGGTGCGTCGCTCAGTGACCTCGGAATGCTGGGCAGCGATGTCAGCGTGTACTCCCAAGGCTAACGCGGATTCGCGTGCAGCTTCAGTGCTACGTTCGCAACGAATAATCGGGAGCACAAACGTGAATCAAGTCAAAACCACCAGCGGCAAATTCACACCGCCGCAATTCAGTGAAGTCATTTTCAAAACGTCGCGCTTCGCCGCAATGAAAGATTGGTACGAAACCGTCACCGACGTGAAAGCGTTTTTTGTGCGCGACGACGCCATGCAGCCCAACTGGACGGGCGCTTTGAACATCGCGTTCATCCGCATTTTTTCAGATCATCCGTACACC
>JAYUAH010000526.1:0-3915 GCA_043741415.1 Betaproteobacteria bacterium | reverse complement strand
CTCATCCGCGCCGACCATGTCGGGCAGCAGGAAAAGTTCGCGTGCCTTGGCGGTGCCCACCAGACGCGTCAGCGTCCAGGTGCCGCCCCAGTCGCCCGACAGACCGATTTTCAGGAACGCGGTGGTGAAGCGCGCCGACTTGCCGGCAATGCGCAAGTCGCAGGCGAGCGATAGGCTCATGCCCGCACCAGCGGCGACACCGTTGACCATGCCGATGATGACCTTGGGATGTTTACGCATCGCCATCGGAATCGTGTTGGAGAACTGAATGCCGCGCGCCCGCGCTTCATACCCGCGCGCTGCGCGCTCGCCCATGCCCTTCACATCGCCGCCCGAGCTGAACGCGCGTCCGGCCCCGGTAATAACGACGCAGCGCACATTGCTGTCGTCGGCGTAGCGCTCCATGGCACTCAGCAGCCCGTTGCGTATATCCATGGACAGCGCATTCAACGCCTCGGGCCGGTTCAAGGTGAGGACGGCTACGCCGTCTTCGATGGATTCCAGCAGGTCTGCCATGGGTTACTCCGTAGGTTGGGTTGGGGGAGTTTCGGTTTAGATGTTAAAGAGGCCAGGCTCGAATATTCCAATCGCGCGGTAAATCGTCCACCGCAACTGTATCCACTCGCATCGGTAAATCACTTTCGCTAAACGCCTCTTTGAGCGCATAGGCCTGATGGGGTTTCAGGGGCGGCCCTTCCAACGCCAGATCGAGATCGGAGTGCGGCTTCAAGCGGGTGCGGTCCGCGGCATTCAGCACCACGCGCGATCCAAACACATAGGCGCGATGATGAGGGGCATGGGCACGTAATAAGGCGCGGACCAGCGCCACGTGCTTCGGCTCAAGCATGAGTTTGCCGTGCTTTTTCGCAACCGTATTCATTTGGCAGCCTTGTCCAAACGCACATGCAGATCCTTCGCGTCACGCAGAAAGCGGCGCAGCGCACCAAAGACTTTTTTGGCCTTCGCAGGATCGTAGACATGGCTGGTGATATTGCGTAGTTCGCGATAACCAAATCACGGCACTTCGGATTTGATAAGTCCGCGTTCCTCACCCCTGCGGATCATGTCACGATAACCGAGCCCATCAATTTCGGAAGGCGAGTCGGACATGGCCGTCAACTGCCGCCGCAACGATTTGACGCAGAGCTCATAGGTGTATTCAAAGCGCTGTATCGACGCATCGCGCACAAACTCGTCCTTGGGGCGAAGCTGGGCCGCTTGCAACGCCTTTGCAAGCGAAACAATGGCCTTGGACAAGGATGTAAAGTCGATTCTAATCATGGGAATAAGCGGCTGACTGTCGGGCGATTATGCTACACCGCTGAGCTCGACACATCATGAAAATGGGATCAAACGTAATATAGCGTAAAGCACGCAGCAACATCGCTAGACGGTGAACACGTCTAGACGATGCCGACCGTCTTCATGCGTTGCACCTCCGCAGGCGCTACGCCACACAGCTCACCCAACACGCGCTCGGTATGTTCACCCAACATCGGCGGACGCGTAATGCTCACCGGCGAATCGGAGAGTTTCAGCGGGCAACCCACGGTCTTGAAGGCGCCGCGCGGCGGATACTCAAGATCAACGATCATGTCGCGCGCCGTCAGATGTGGATCGGCGAGCACCTCGCCGGTGTCCTGACAGGCGCCGGCCGGCACACCGGCGTCGCCCATCAACTGCATGGCCTCGTACTTGGTGCGGGCGGAGGTCCACTCGGTGACGATGGCGTCGAGCGCCGCGCGGTTGACCCAACGGTCGTTCGCCGTTTTGAACAGCGCGTTGTGTTCGAGTTCGGGCCGTTCGAGCACCTTGCATACCGCGGGCCACATCTGCGGCGGGGCATAGATATAGACCCAGTCGTTGGGGCCGCCGGGCGCGCATGCGTAGGCGGTGCCCGGCACCGTCTTGCCGAGTTGATTGCCGCTGCGCACCGGCACGCCGTTGCGCTGGTGTTCGCGCAGGCTGACGCGGATCAGGTTGAGCACGGATTCCTGCATCGATACTTCAACATGCTGCCCTCGGCCGGTGGCATGGCGCTGATTGATCGCGGCGAGTATGGCGATGGCCATGTGCATGCCGGTGCCGCTGTCACCGATGGAAGGCCAGTTGAAGGTCGGCGGCCCGTCCGCGAAACCGGTGATACACATGGCGCCGCCCATCGCCTGTGCAATCGGCTCGAAACTTTTCATGTGCGCGTGCGGGCCATAGGTGCCGAAGCCCTTGATGGTGGCGTAGATCAGGCGCGGGTTGATCTGCTGCAAATCCTTCCAGCCCAAGCCCAGCCGATCCAGCGCGCCGGGGCCAAAGTTCTCGATCAGCACGTCGGACTGCGCGATGATTTTTTTGAAATGCGCCTTGGCTTCGTCGGCCTTCAAATTCAGCGTGAGGCCGCGCTTGTTGGCGTTAAATTGCAGGAAGAACAACTCGTCATTGTTTTGCGCGCGCGCAATGTCGCCGCCTTTCGGCTCTTCGAGCTTGATCACATCAGCGCCGAGAAACCCCAGCATCTGCGCGCACGCGGGCCCCGCCTGATTGTGCGTCATGTCGATGACACGTAGACCGGTAAGGGCTTGGTTCATGCGGGTTCTCCCCAGGAAATTTATGCGTTAAAACCACTTTACTAACTCAAACCGCTTGCCCTTACCTACGCGAAAGATGCTGAAGTCGCGCACGTCCACCGTCAAAATAGCGCGGCAGCCGCATTCCTGCGCCAGCCACACGATGGCGGCGTCGATAAAGTCCGCATCCAGCGTGGCATAACGCGCGAGTATCTGGCCGACGTCAGCATAAGCCGTTTGCGGCAGATCGAGCACTTTATGCCGTGGCTGGTTCAGCCAGTCGAGCAACCGTACCTTGCCTGCGGTTGAAAGGAAATAACAGGTTTCAGCGACCACCGGCGCGGGCACCAGCAGTTCGCCCGTGTAGCCCGCCAGAAAATCGCGTGCCGCGCGGTGACGCGGATCGCGCTGGATACCGAGCGCGACCAGAAACCCCGTGTCGACAAAAACCTGTTTCAACGTTTGCCGACTGAGCGCCTACCTGAGCGGAAACGCGCGCGCAACGCGGCTTTGACGGTGCCTGAAACATCCGTGCCATCGCCTTTGTCGCCACCGATAAAGGGGTGCTTGAGTTCATCGTCGCCGCTCGCGGTGGATTTCAGCAAATCCTCCAGCGCTTGTTTGACGACCGCGCTTTTGGTGACGCGGCGCTGCACACAATAGGCGGCGAGCTCCTGTTCGACGCGATGGGGCAAACGGACGGTGAGGGTCATGAGAGGGCTCCAATGTAATACGTGGAGTTTATATTGTATTACAACTTACCGCCATCGCGTGCACGACTGCCAATCGTGGTTTTGCCAGGCAGCCGCGCAGGATTCGAGTTGTGATCGCTCCGCAGCTATTTATATGTAAATATTTGTTTTTATTGAATTATTTTATATTCGTCGCCTGCGTTTACCCGCCCCGCTGAGTCAACTTATCAATCTCTGCCAAATCGGCGGCCGTAAGCTGCCAGTTCGCCGCACGTGCATTACGCTGTTGCATGGCACTGACCTTTTGTGATGCGGGTTAAGCCGCTACGGCGCACAGTCGCGACCGCGGTCACGCCATCACGACCAGATTAACGCATGGACGCCGGGAACGCTTAGCCCTTGCTCTTCAACCCCGCATCGTTGGCCGCGATGAACGCGCGAATATCGCTTTCCATATCCAACAATTTGAGCCACTGCTCTTTGTAGAGCGTCACCGGAAAACGCCCCATGCCGTAAATGGACAGCGCGCCTTTTTCACTGACTTTCATGCTGAGGCCACTGGCGGCACCCTTTTTCAGCGCTGCATTTTCGCTGCGCAAACGTTCAAGCTCGGCCTTCAAATCGTCATCGGACATAGTTTTTCCTCTGGTAAAAACATTAAG
>JAYUAH010000525.1:0-1535 GCA_043741415.1 Betaproteobacteria bacterium | reverse complement strand
GAAACCGGGCGCATGGTCGTGCGCCAGCCGCTGGTTTTGATCGACAAACTGACGGCCTTCGACATCATGGTCAACGTCGACGGCGGCGGCGAATCGGGACAGGCCGGCGCGGTACGGCACGGCATCACGCGTGCGCTGATCGATTTCGATGCGACGTTGAAGCCGCCGCTCAAAAAAGCGGGTCTGGTCACGCGCGATGCACGCGAAGTCGAGCGTAAAAAAGTCGGCCTGCGCAAAGCGCGCCGTCGTAAGCAATTCTCCAAGCGGTAATTGCACTAGCGAAATGCTTTTGCTGCAAAGCCGCCTCACCGGGCGGCTTTGTTTTTTCGAGCCACCCTGTTGCAATCGACGCGGCTTTGTCGTTTTGGATAGCGCTTTTCCAAGTCAGCACGAGAGGCAACCATGACGCAGAAATCAATCAGAATTGGCATTGTTGGCGGCACCGGCTACACCGGGGTCGAGTTATTGCGCCTGCTGGTGCAGCATCCCAATGCCAAGCTCACCGCGATTACCTCGCGCTCCGAAGCGGGTATGCCGGTGGCCGACATGTTTCACAACTTGCGCGGATGGACCGATCTCAAATTTGTAGAGCCCGCAGCGGCGAAACTCGACCAATGCGATTTAGTCTTTTTCGCCACGCCCAACGGCATCGCGATGAAAGATACGCCCGCGCTGGTCAACGCGGGTGTGCGCGTGATCGATGTGGCCGCGGATTTTCGCATCAAGGACATTGCGGTTTGGGAAAAATGGTATGGCATGCCGCACGCTTGTCCTGAGTTGGTGGCAGAGGCGGTGTACGGCTTGCCGGAAGTCAATCGTGCGCAAATCGCCGGTGCACGCATCGTCGCGAATCCAGGCTGCTATCCCACCGCGGTGCAACTCGGCTTCCTGCCGCTGGTCGAAGCGGGCGTGGTGGATATCGAACACTTAATTGCAGATGCCAAATCTGGCGTTTCCGGCGCCGGTCGCAAAGCAGAAGTACATACGTTGCTGGCCGAAGCCGCTGATAATTTCAAGGCCTACGGGGTGGGCGGACATCGGCATTTGCCCGAAATTACGCAGGGCCTCACGCAAATGGCAGGCAAAGGGGTAAAGCTCATTTTTACGCCACATTTGACGCCGATGATTCGCGGTATACACGCCACGCTGTATGCGCGCCTCACGAAAGAAATCGATTTGCAGCAACTCTTTGAAAAACGCTATGCCAGCGAAGCCTTCGTGGACGTGATGCCCGCAGGCTCGCATCCCGATACCCGTTCGGTGCGCGGCGCCAATCTGTGCCGTATCGCGGTGCATAGACCGCAAGGCGGCGACACGGCGGTCGTGTTGTCGGTGATCGACAATCTGCTCAAGGGTGCTGCCGGTCAAGCGGTGCAAAACATGAACATCATGTTTGGCTTGCCCGAAGCCACCGGATTGCAACAAGTTGCGCTGCTGCCCTAGCTGTTTGCGCAACCATCACGCACTGGAAGTGTTTTGAAATCCTGGGTCAAGTCACTGAAGAATCGTTTTGGTGTGAACGCGCCGCGTGTTGC
>JAYUAH010000524.1:0-9094 GCA_043741415.1 Betaproteobacteria bacterium | reverse complement strand
GCTATTGCTGGGACTGATAGTTACCTTAAGCCTATACAGCCTGTTCCGACCGCGCAACGTCGATCTCGAAGACGCTGCGCAAACTGAGCGGGCGCTGGCACAGGCTAAAGATGCCTTGATGGCTTATGCTGCGGGAAGTTTAACGAATAGACCTGGGGAACTCCCCTGCCCTGATTTAGCGAACAACGGCCGTGCCGGGTCACCTAATTGCAACACGCCAGCAACGCAGATTGGTCGATTACCTTGGTTGACATTCGGCATACCAGACTTGCGGGATGGCTCTGGCGAACGTCTCTGGTACGCAGTATCGAACAACTTTAAGAACGCCACGGCAGTAACCCCACTGAATAGCAATACGCCGGGCCAACTCATCGTAACAGGCATAGCACCCGCAAGTAATGTCATTGCCATCGTATTTGCTCCAGGCTCGGTCGTTGCTGGACAGTCTCGTACACCGACAAACCTCAACAACGTTGCACACTATCTTGAAGGCGAGAACGCCAATGGCGACACGACCTTTACCACAGCCGCATTGAGCGGCACATTTAACGACCGATTGCTTGCCATTACCGCGCCTATGTTCTTTCCCGCAGTAGAATTGATGGTCGCTCGCCAACTCCGTTCTTCACTTAATGATTACTATGGTTCAAATCTCTATTTCCCGCCCGCAAACGCGTATAGCCTATCTTCTTGCATAAACGCCAATCAAGGCATGATACCGGCGGATCCCTCAATCTGTGGTGCCGGGCACGCGGCGTTCGCTGCACTGCCATTATGGTTTACCCCGAACCAGTGGTATAAATCAATCTTCTATGCTGTTGCGCCTGCATGCGTGAGTATTGCTGCGCTGAGTTGCGCTGGCGCAGGCGGTTTCCTGACCGTCAACGGTGTGGGTGGAATACGCGCAGTGGTCATCACCCCCGGAACACCCTACACGGGACAGACACGTCCTTGCGCCAGCATCACCGACTGCCTGGAGCCGCCCAACACGACATCGTTTCCAACCTTTACCCATATCACCGGTTCGACAAACGCCAACGACAGGGTTGTTATTGTTGCGCCATGAATAGACAGTCGTATCACTCCGGCTTTACGCTGGTCGAGCTTGCTATCGCGATGTTTGTCATCGCGTTACTGCTTGGCAGTATTTTAGTACCCCTTGCAACGCAAGTGGAGCAGCGGCAAATCACCGAGACACAGAAAATAATGGACGAAATCCGCGAAGCGCTGCTCGGATTTGCTGCTGCAAACGGCTATCTTCCCTGTCCAGATCAGCCCGGCGGCACGCCCAACGACGGTATAGAAGACGTTTCTGCCGTCGGGCAATGTACAACCATTACCGGGGCGGCACCCAATACACTCGCCGCAGGAAACGTACCGTGGGTCACCTTGGGCCTCGGACAACAAGATGCATGGGGCAATCGCTTCCGCTACACGGTGCTTGAAGCCTATGCACGACGTCCGCCTGCTTCACTATTCACGTTAGTAACGATTGGCGGGCTACGCGTGTGCACAGCAACGACATGCCCCGCCACAACTACATTAACGTCTACAGCAGTGGCGGTGATCATGTCTCATGGCAAGAACGGCCTCAGTGCCATTAATGCCACTACGAATGTCGCTAACTTCGCTGCCACGTCGGCTGACGAAGTAGACAACGCAAACAACGACCGCGATGCGGTCAGCCGAACGCAGTCAACCTTAGCGGGCGCTGAGTTCGACGACATCGTTGTGTGGCTACCAAAGTTTATATTGAATAGTCGTATGGTCGCCGCTGGGAAATTACCCTAAGTATTTGATTTTATTGAATTTTTTATTTCTCGATAAACGGCACTCACCGCATCCATTTCAAGCATTTGCTGCTTAACCGGCATCGGAAAATTCATCATTTCCGCAATACGATAAGCCACCCACGCGCCATCATCCAGCTTGACCGGCTGCGGAAAATTCGCAGCACCGACTTGTTCGATCACGCGTTTAATCAATGTCACGCAATCAGGGTCGGGGCTAGACGGTGCGGCAGGTGGTAGCAGTTCCACATCGCCTGAGGGCAGCCCATTGTCAGCCACCGACGTTTCACGAATGCGAAAGCGCTGGCCACCGCGCGCGAGCAAATGAAACATGCCGGTGGTCGGCATATCCCATTGTTCAATGGTGGCGAGGCAACCTACTTTTTCCGGCACGGCGGGTGCGCCTACTTCGACACCTTCGCTTATCAGGCACACGCCGAACGGCAGGTTGTCGCGTATGCAGGCCTTGGTCATTTCCAGATAGCGCTGCTCGAAGATTTTGAGCGGCAGCAGGCCGCCGGGGAACAGCACGGTGCCGAGTGGAAACAGAAAAATATTGCGGCGCAGCGCAGCACTCACGATGCCCGCTGCGACAGCGCACGGTGGCGCGCCAGCACCTGTGCGACGGGGCGAAACGATTGCGCCAGCGATTCGACAAAATACACCGAGCGATGGCGCCCGCCGGTGCAGCCAATGGCCACCGTCAAATAGCTGCGGTTGTCGCGCACGAACGACGGCAGCCAGGTCTCGACGAATTTACGAATGTCTTCGAGCATGCGCTGCGCTTCTGGTGTTGCATTCATAAATTCGACTACCGCAGCGTCCTGTCCGGTAAGCGGACGCAGTACGGGATCGTAATGCGGATTGGGCAGGCTGCGCACATCGAACACCAGGTCCGCATCGAGCGGAATGCCATACTTGAAACCGAATGATTCAAACAGCAAAATCAGTCCGTCGCGCGGCGCGGCGATGAAGTCTTTGACCCACGCGCGCAGTACGTTGGGGGGGAGGTCGCTGGTATCCACACGGTCAGCCAGCGCTGCAGCGTCCGCGAGCAGTTCGCGCTCGCGCGCGATGCATTCCTCCAGTGTCAGGCGCCCGTCAGACAGCGGATGACGCCGGCGCGTCTCGGAGAAACGCTTGATCAGCGTGTCGTTCTTCGCTTCGAAATACAACATTTTGAAGCGCACGCCGCGCGCACGCAGGCTGTCCATGTGCGACGCAAAATCTGCCATATCGTCGCCGGAGCGCGCATCCATGGTCAGCGCGACTTTGGTCAGGCCAGAAGCCGCCAGCACGTCGACCAGGTGGTTGAACAACTTGCCAGGAAAATTATCGACGCAGTAGTAGCCGGCGTCTTCGAGCACGGCCAACGCAACGCTTTTGCCGGAACCCGACAGGCCCGTGATCAGCACCACTTCCAGCGCGAGCAGTTTAGAGTCGGTCGTCTTCGTCATGCACGGCTTCCATTTGGTGCGCCTGACGCTCGATGAATTCGCGCGTGCTGTCGATGCCGCGCAACTGCAGCACGTAGTTGCGCACCGCGGCCTCGGTCAGCACCGCGAGGTTGCGCCCTGCGGCCACCGGTATCGCCACTTTGCGGATGTGCACGCCCATGATGTTTTCGGAGCCCGGCTTGAGCGGCAAGCGTTCTGCCGGCACTTCACCGCTGCCGGGACGCTCCAGATTCACGATCAGCTTTAGCGCTTTGCGCGGACGCAATGCCGACTCGCCAAAAATGGAACGGATGTTGAGCACACCGAGTCCGCGCACCTCGAGAAAATCTTTGAGCAGCGTCGGGCAGCGGCCGTCGATATTCTCGGGGCCTACGCGATAGAGTTCGACCACGTCGTCGGCGATCAGGCCGCTGCCGCGCGAAATGAGCTCCAGCGCCAGTTCGCTTTTGCCGGCCCCCGACACGCCGGTAATCAGCACGCCCATGCCCAGCACATCGAGCATCACGCCGTGAACCATGGTGTACTCCGCCAGCGCACGCGCGAGATAAGGCCGCAACATCCACATGAGTTCGACGCTCGGCACGGGGGATACCAGCAGCGGTGTTGCCGTTTCGATGGCAATCGCGCGCAGCGACTCCGGCACGCGGGTCGCACCGGCGACGATAAAACAAGCCAACTCGCGCGTCGCCACCTGTTGCAGCGTCGCTCTGCAGGATGCACTGTCCATACTGTCGAGGTGCTGAATTTCGGAAGCGCCCAACACCTGTATCAGGTTGGGATGTATGAAATTCAGGTGCCCGATCAAGCCCTTCGAGGAATCCTTGATCAACTCGCTGTCCAGTGCCTTGTCGGCACCGTCCTCACCGGCGCACCAGGCAAGCTGCAGGCGGGACTGATTGTCCTCAAACAGCCGTGAGATGCTGATCTGGGGCATGCGAACGCCATTGAGTGATCAATGCATGAAGATCGGATACGGTGGCAGCAGCCAGCAGTTGCTCGCGAAACGGCTTGTCGCTGAACATCTCGGCGAGCTCAGACAATATCTGCAAATGGGCATCCGTAGCGCGATCCGGCACCATTAACAGGAAAATCAGCGAAACCGCCAAACCGTCCGGCGCGTCGAACGGAATCGGTGCTTTCATACGCACCAGCGCACCCGCGGGATTTTTCAGGCCTTTGACACGCCCATGCGGGATCGCAACCCCGTGTCCCAAGCCGGTGGAACCGAGTTTCTCTCGCGCGAACAGGCTGTCGAACACCTGCGCGCGAGCGATGCTGTGATTGTTTTCGAATAACAAACCGGCATGTTCAAAAACACGCTTCTTGCTGAGCACGTCCAGATCAACAACAATGTTGGACAGCGGCAGTATTTGCGCGACTAGATTCATGGTGCGTGGGCTTTAGAGCGTGGGCGTGTTATTCCGGCAGTTCCGGTGATTCCGGCAGCGCCTGCTGCTTGATCGGCGCCTCGGCATGCCGGTGACCGAGGTTCTTTTCCTTGTGCTTGATGATGGTACGATCGAGTTTATCGACCAAGGCGTCGATGGCCGCGTACATGTCTTGTTCCGTGCTCTCGCAGAATATATCGCGGCCCCGCAGGTGCACCGTCGCTTCGATTTTCTGCCGCAACTTGGCTACCGACAGAATGACATTGACGTCGATCACGTGATCGAAGTGCTTGTTGACGCGCTCCATCTTGGAACTGACGTAATCCCGAATGGACGGCGTAATTTGAACGTGGTGGCCCGTGATATGCAAGTTCATGGTGCACTCTCCTTTACAGGGTTTTTCTGAGATTGCCGGGTAAAATCTGCATCGACTCGCGGTACTTGGCTACCGTGCGTCGAGCCACAACAATACCTTGCTGCCCAAGAAGAAGGGATATCTGTGAATCGCTCAGCGGTTTGCGCGGATTTTCGTTACTCACCAACTGCTTGATCAATTCACGGATCGCGGTACTCGATGCTTCGCCGCCGGCGTCGGTACCTACATGACTGCCAAAGAAGAACTTTAGTTCAAAAATGCCACGCGGCGTACGCATGAATTTATTAGTCGTCACCCGCGAAACGGTCGATTCGTGCAATTCGAGCACTTCGGCAATTTCACGCAACACCAGCGGGCGCATGGCAATAGCGCCGTGCTCCAGAAAATTACGCTGCCGGTCGACAATCGCCTGCGACACGCGCAGTATGGTGTCGAAGCGCTGCTGCACATTTTTGATGAGCCAGCGCGCTTCCTGCAACTGCCCGTTCATTTGCTGCGATCCGTTGCGACCACGCGACAAAATATCGGCGTAGAGACGATTCACGCGCAATTTCGGCATCGCCTCCGCATTGAGCATCGCCGTCCACAACCCCTTGTTCTTGGTGACCACGACGTCGGGAATCACATAGCGCGTATCCGAGCGCGCGTAGTCGCGTCCGGGTTTGGGTTCGAGGCTGGTGATCAGCTTTTGCACCGCACGCAAGCCGTCGTCGTCACAGTGCAGCACGCGCTTGAGTTTGGCGTAGTCTTTTGCCGCCAGTAATTCAAGGTGCTGGGAGACGATCTCAATCGCCTTGTCACAATACGGCGTGGATGACGGCAGCGCGTGCAGCTGCAGTGTCAGGCACTCCGCAAGATTGCGCGCCCCGATGCCCGACGGCTCCAGGTGCTGCACGTGGCGCAGGGCCGTGGCGAGTTCCTCAGCGTCCACACACAACTCTTCGGGCAACATCGCCAGCATGTCCTCGATACTTTGCGTGAGGTAGCCGCCCTCGTCCAGCGCATCGATCAACAGGCCGGTCAATGCACGGTCTCGCTCCGTCAAATTCAGCAACGCAAGCTGTTCCAACAAATGTTCGCGTAGCGTCGGCATTTCACTCGCGACTTGGGGATAGTCGCGGTCGTCCCCGTCATCACGTTCGCCGGACGCGTTGTAATTGATTTCGGAAAGCAGGTCGCTGTCGGCTTCACCGCGGTCAGCGCCGCTCTCACCGCCCTCGCCGGCATCTGGCGCCTCATCAGCCGGTGTCGTCGCCGTACTTTCTTGCGGTGCGCTGTTGTCGGACATGGGCATCGCGCCCATCGCCGCATCCGCCCCGCCATCGGCGCGTTCCAGCAACGGGTTATCCCGCAGGTAGCGCTCGATCTCTTGATCGAGCTCTTGCGTGGAAAGCTGCAGCAGCCGGATCGACTGTTGCAACTGTGGCGTGAGCGTGAGGTGTTGGGAAAGCCGGAGTTGTAACGAGTGCTTCATGGTTATCTGTCCGGACGCTGGCAGTGCACTGTCCATTGACCAGCGGTGTTGCTAGAGGCGGAAATTTTCTCCCAGATAAACCCTTCTGACACTTTCATTATAGACGATTTCCGAGGGCGCCCCATAAGCAAGTACCGTGCCTTCGTTAATTATGTACGCTCTGTCGCAAATTCCCAGCGTTTCACGCACGTTGTGATCGGTTATCACCACGCCGATGCCGCGATCCTTCAGAAAGCCGATGATTTTCTGGATTTCAATCACCGCGATCGGATCCACCCCGGCAAACGGCTCATCCAGCAAAATAAACCGCGGCGAGGTCGCCAGTGCGCGCGCAATCTCCACCCGGCGCCGCTCGCCGCCGGACAGACTGATCGCGGGATTGTCGCGCAAGTGCGTGATATGCAGATCGCGCAACAAATCGTCGAGCTGGTTGGTAATGTCCACCTCACGCCGATTCTGCAGCTCCAGAATAGCGCGGATGTTATCGGACACGGACAAGCGGCGAAAAATCGAAGCCTCCTGCGGCAGATACGACAACCCTAACTGCGCGCGGCGGTGCATGGGCATGTGCGTGAGGCGCTGACCGTCGAGAAACAGCTCGCCGCCATCCATCGGCACCAGGCCCACCATCATATAAAAGCAGGTGGTTTTACCGGCACCATTGGGGCCCAGCAATCCAATCACCTCCCCGCTATGCACCTCCAGCGATACATCGTGCACCACGGTGCGCGAACGGTAGCGTTTGTTGAGACGCTCGGCTTTGAGTTCGCTGCGTGGTACGACCGCGGCTGCGGTGGTGGTGTCCAGCGGGAGGCTATCTGGCATGCGAATGGCGTTAGCGGGGCGCGACCGGCTCGTCGCGCGGCGCGGCAATCCCGTCCGCCGATTTCAACGGCACGGCAAGCTGCGCGGGCGGCTTCGATTTTGCGTTATTGGGTTGCATCACGACACGGCTGCGCCCCTCGGGGTTGTTGGTGCTTGCCGCCGTGGACCCGCCGCCGATTACTTGAAAAAATTCAGTCGTGGCATCATACGAAATATAGTCGCCGGAGACATCATCGGCGCCGCGTTTCAAGGCCGCTTGCGTAAAAAGCTGAACCTTGTCGGCACGGCTATCGTATTCCACACGCTCGGCCCAACCTTCAATGAACTCGTTGGTGCCTTCACGCTTTTGCTTGAAGTAAGCGCGCTTGCCCCACACCGTGCCTTGCTTGAAACCTTCTTTGTCCTGACGCACTTCCATACGGTCGCCGCGTATCACCATGGAGCCCTGCGTCAGCACGACATTACCCTCGAACACCGACAATTGCTTGACATCATCCACTGTGACACGGTTGGATTCGACATTAATCGGCTTTTCACGATCCGCTTTTTCGGCCTGCGCGCTTACCGGCAACAAGGCCAGCAACAGCAGGGGCAATACGTATTTTTTCATCGGTCGTTATTTTCGCTTGTTGACGGCGCTATCGACAATCGCCGCCGTACCGCGGTTGTCATAAACACCCTTAACGCCCGCATGTAATTTAAGCACACGGGTTTCACTGTTCAGTTCCATGCCAACGGCCTCAATGGTCATATGCGTGTCGCTGATAGTAACCCGGCGATCGGATTTTGCAATATTGTCGTCCGGCAACAGATGCAGATAATCCGTAGTCACCAAGAGTGCGCTTTTACCGCCTTGCGCGGCACGGCTTGCGCGCACCTCGTCGCGAAAATAGAGGTTGCCGCCGTTACTCGACACCAGCGCCCGCTTTGACGTGATAGCCAGCGGCGCATCGCGCGCAAAACTCACAAAGCGCGGCAATTCCAGTTCGGTGCTGTCGTCGTCCGGGTAATGCGTCATTTTCGCGGCTTGCAAGGTATCGCGTATGCGGCCATTCACATCCATTCGAGTGGCGATCAGCTTGTCAACCGTAACATCCGGACTATGCACTATCGGCTTGTCGCGCAGCGCAACCGGGCTCTGCACGGCGCTGTCTAGCCAATATGTCAGGCCGGCGAGCAGGGCCAACAGCAAAATTGGAAACACGGTGGATAGCCGCTCGCCCATATGCACGCTCTACCGAGGCTCCCGATTCATGGACACTAAACCAGATACCGCGCGAGCACCGCATCCAGCGCGCCCTGCGCATGCATCACAAACTCGGTAAATTCGCGCACCGCACCGCGGCCGCCGCCGGCGCGCGTCACATAGTGTGCGTTTTGACGCACCAGTGCCGGCGCTTCCGGCACGCAAGCGGCAAACCCGCATCGCCGCAACACCGGCAGATCAATCACATCGTCGCCCATATAACTCGCCATCGCCCACGTCAGGCCCAGACGCTTTAACAACGCCTCCATGGCGTCGCGCTTATTTTCCACGCCCTGATAAAGATGTGCGATGCCCAAATTACGCGCACGGTTCTCCACCACCTTTGAAGTACGACTGGTAATGATCGCAATGCCCACGCCGGATTCCTGCAGCATCTTGATGCCATGCCCATCCTGTGCGTTGAAAGCCTTGAATTCCTCGCCGGCATCGGTGTAATACAGCGAACCGTCGGTGAGCACACCATCCACGTCGAATGCCGCCAGTCGAATCTGCTTTGCACGGGCGACGACATCCACAC
>JAYUAH010000523.1:0-3923 GCA_043741415.1 Betaproteobacteria bacterium | reverse complement strand
GCATTCAGGTGGTGACCGAATACATTGAAACCGAACAAGAGTTCATCGCGGTCAAAGGCCTGATGGTCGACGGTGCGCAGGGCTACTATGTGGGTAAGCCGGAATAAAATACGGCAGGTTGGTCAGCGCTGACATCAGCCTCTACGGAGCCTTAAGATAATGCGTTAATCGAATGATATAATTGAATTTTTACGTAGAACATTGTCATTGTTGTAACGTTTTATGCAGAAGGGAACAGCGTGGCGGAACCCGAAAATAAAATCTCGAACGAATGGCAGGTACCGCCGTTGGTGACGTCGTCCAATGACCCCTTGCTGAAGTGTCTGACGCTACTGACGCGTCACTTCAATCATCCGTTTTCCGAAGAAACGCTTGCGGCGGGTCTGCCGCTGGACAAAGGGCGCCTCACGCCGGATCTGTTTGGGCGCGCCGCCGAGCGTGCCGGTCTGAACTCGAAACTGGTGCATCGTGCCCTCGACAAAATTTCGCCGCTGACCCTGCCTGCGGTATTGTTGATGAAGGATCAGCGCGCGTGCATCTTGCGTTCGGTGAACAAAGGCGGCGGTTGCGAAATCATCAATCCGGACACCGGCGGATCGACGCAATCCACCCTGGCCGCGGTGAACGCGGAGTACACCGGCCTGGTTATTCTGGTGCATCAGAAGCTGCGTTTTGACGCGCGCACCGAACTCTCGGCGGTGCCGCGTGTGGATCACTGGTTCTGGGGCGTCATCGGGCAGGTGTGGCCGATTTATGCGGAAGTGCTGCTGGCGGCGCTGCTGATCAATATTTTCGCGCTGGTCACGCCGCTTTACACCATGAACGTCTACGACCGCGTGGTGCCCAACGACACCACCGAAACCCTGTGGGCGCTCACCATCGGCGTGCTGGTCGTCATGGTATTTGATTTTGCGATGCGCATGCTGCGCGGCTATCTGGTGGATATCGCCGGTAAACGTATCGATGTCATTTTGTCGGCGAACATATTCGAGCGCTCGCTCGGCATCCGCATGGAAGCGCGTCCGCAGTCGGTGGGGTCGTTTGCCAGCAACGTGCAGGAGTTCGAAGCGTTCCGCGAATTCATCACTTCGGCAACGATCACCGCGCTGGTGGACATGCCGTTTGTGTTCATCTTCATCATTGCGATATTCATGATCGGCGGCTGGCTCGCCGTGGTACCGCTGGTGACGGTGCCGGTGGTGATCATCGTCAGCCTCATCCTGCAGCGGCAACTCGGCGCGGTGATTCAAGAGAGTTTTC
The DNA here is from genome assembly GCA_043741415.1 of Betaproteobacteria bacterium. Lineage (GTDB taxonomy): Bacteria > Pseudomonadota > Gammaproteobacteria > Burkholderiales > SG8-41 > UBA5216. Next base: position 2,663 of record JAYUAH010000523.1, on the reverse strand, counting down.
GCTGTGGCGCGCAAAAGCAGGGCGTGCTGATCGAAAGCCTGACCGCGGTGGAAACCATCAAATCCATGGCGGCCGAAAGCGTGCAGCAGCGCCGCTGGGAGCAACTGGTGGGGCAGGTGTCCAAGCTGAGTTTGAAATCGCGCACGCTGTCGCAGGGCATCATCAACTCGTCGCAGTTCATACAGCAAGTCGCCGGCATCATCATCGTGGTGTTCGGCGTTTATCTGATCAATGACCGGCTGCTGACCGTGGGTGCGCTGGTGGCGTGCACCATGTTGAATGCGCGTGCGCTGGCGCCGCTGGGCCAGGTGGCGGGGTTGCTGTCGCGCTATCACCAGTCGGCGGCTTCGCTCAAGACGCTGAACAACGTGATGAATCTGCCGGTGGAGCGTCCGGCCAACAAGAGCTTTGTGCATCGTCCGGTGATCGTCGGCAGTATCGAGTTCCGCGAGGTGACGTTTACTTACCCGGGACATAAAGTGCCGGCGCTTGCCAACGTGTCCTTCAAAATCGAGGCCGGTGAACGCGTGGGCCTCATTGGACGCATCGGCTCGGGCAAATCCACCATCGAAAAACTGATCCTGGGACTTTACCGGCCGGAGTCGGGATCGATCCTGGTGGACGGCGTAGACGTGAACCAGATCGATCCGGCGTCCCTGCGCCGCAACATCGGTTACGTGCCGCAGGATATAGTGCTGTTCTTCGGCACGGTCAAAGAAAACATACTCTTTGCAGCGCCGTACGCCGAAGACACGGCGATGCTGCGCGCGGCGGAAATTGCCGGCGTTACCGAATTTATCCATCCGTCGGAGCAGGGCTTCGATCTGCCCATCGGCGAACGCGGCGAAGGCCTGTCGGGCGGGCAGCGCCAGTCGGTGGCGATTGCGCGCGCGTTAGTGCTCGATCCGCCCCTGCTGATCATGGACGAACCGACCAACGCACTCGACAATCGCTCGGAGGAGAATTTTAAAACCCGGCTGAGTGCGGCGATCATCGGCAAGACGTTTTTGCTAGTGACGCACCGCGCGTCACTATTGACGCTGGTGCCGCGCTTGATCGTGATGGATGGCGGCAAGGTGGTGGCCGATGGTCCGAAGGAGCAGGTGATGCAGGCGCTGGCGGGAGGAAAGATCAATGTCGCAAGAAGCTAAGCCACCTGTGTCACCTATGGCCAACGCGGCACCGCTGTTGCAGCCGGCCGCGCTGCCGGAAGCGGAAAAACTATCCGCGTTGCCGATGCGCATCGGCGGCTGGAAGCTGCTTAAAGGCATGCTGGCTGAGCTGAGTCCGAGCAAAATCGGCCAAGCGGTGGCGCGCGAACAGGACGCCGAATACATGAGTGAAACCGCGGCCGCGGCGTTGCAGGGCCCGCCGCGGTCTTCGCATGTGGTGCTGTGGGGTGCGTTGTTGTTCATCATCGCGTTTTTTGTGTGGGCGGCGTTTGCCAATATTGGCGAGACCACCGTGGGCGAAGGCCGCGTGATTCCCTCGGGGCAGATTCAGGTGGTGCAAAACCTTGAGGGCGGCATCGTGTCCGAGATCAAGGTGAAGGTGGGCGACACGGTGCGTAAAAACGATACGCTGCTGGTGATCGACGATACGCGCTACAAGTCATCGGCCACGGAAAATACCGCCAAAGATAGCGCGCTGATGGCAAAAATTGCGCGTCTTTCCGCCGAGGTCAACGGCACGTCGTTCACCGTACCGGCGTCCGTTGCCCGCGCCAATGCCGATTTGGTGCAGCGCGAACGTGACCTCTACCGTACGCGGCAGGCGGAGTTTGCCGCCAACACCGCGGCGTTGCGCCAGCAGATCGAGCAGCGTTCGCAGGAGATTGTCGAAAAGCGCGGACGGGTGCGGCAGATTACGTCCAGTTTGGCGCTGCTCAATAAAACAATCGCGATGATGCGTCCGGTGGTCAAGGACGGCGCGATGTCTGAAATCGAGTTGCTGGCGAAGGAGCGTGAAGCCAACGATCTCAAAGGCGAATTGGATTCCAGCAACGTCAATATTCCACGGCTCGAAGGCGCGGTGGCTGAAGCGCGCAACAAGCTGCAAAGCTACGAAGCTAAATTCCGTGCCGACGCCATGGCGGAACTGAATCAGGCGCGCGCGGAGCAGCAGGGCACCGAGGCCACCGGTATTGCGATGAAAGACCGGGTGGAGCGCGCGGTCGTACGATCACCCGTGAATGGCACCATCAAGACGGTCAAGGTGACCACGGTGGGCGGCGTGGTGCAGCCCGGCTCGGATATCGTTGAAATCGTGCCCTCGGAGGAGTCGCTGGTGATCGAGGCGCGCGTCAAACCCAAGGACATTGCGTTTCTACGTCCGGGGCAGGATGCGCTGGTGAAGCTCACGGCTTACGATTTTTCGATCTACGGCGGGTTTCCGGCCAAGCTCGAATACATCGGCGCGGACTCGGTGTTGGATGAGAAAAAACAGGACAGCTATTACCTGATCAAGGTGCGCACCACCACCAACGAGCCGCGACGCGGCGGCAAGCCGCTCGCCATTATTCCCGGCATGACTGCAACCGTGCACATACAAACCGGCGAAAAAACCTTCCTGCAATATCTGTTGAAGCCCATTATCAAGACCAGGGAACTGGCATTTCGTGAGCGCTAACGGATACGCAAGCTGAGCGCATGGCCATACTGCTC
>JAYUAH010000522.1:0-1540 GCA_043741415.1 Betaproteobacteria bacterium | reverse complement strand
GCGTTTCTGACGTTTGATCAAGCCGCACTCGAAGGTGGTTTAACCGGCGAGGGCCTTGCCCTCGAGGCGGCTGAAGCGATGGCGCGCGCCATTTAGCGGTTGCTGACGCCTATTGTTTTAATTTCGTAAGTATTTGATTTTAAACAGTTTTTTGTGAATTAAATTATTCAATAAAATCAAATACTTAGCTACAAGACCGGCAGGTTTTCACGCAAGCACTCAAGCACAGGAGAGTGACCATGACACAAGCTGAACAAACCGAAGCAACATCCGAGGCACCTTTTCGCGTCGCGATATTCGCGGATTTTGTTTGCCCCTATAGTTTTCTCGCGGTCGAACAAATCGATCGCATCGCGCACGATTACGGCGTGCAGCCGCTGTGGCGCCCGCACTGGCTGCATCCCGACACGCCGCTCGAAGGTTGCGCGCGCGACGCGTCACCCGACGCCGCTGCCAAAGCCGAGCGGCGCAATGCGTGGATCAAGGAAATGGCGCCCGAGCATTACGCGCGCATGCATTATCCCGAGCGGCGTCAATACAGTTTTCGCGCGTTCGAAGCGATGGAGTTCGCGTGCGATCACGGGCGTGACTTCGCTTACAAAACCGCGGTCTACGATTTGATGTGGAGCGAAGAGCGCGACATCGGCGACATCGACACGCTGGTGGACGCCGCCAAAAAGGTGGGACTCGATGCCGCTGCAATGAGAACCGCGCTCAACGAGCACACGCACGCCGAACGCGCGCTCGATGCCGTGCAACAGGCCCAGCGCATCGGCATCACCAACACGCCGACGATTTTTTTAGGCCGCACGCGTATCAACGGCTGGCACTACTACGAGGTGCTGCAGTCGGTGCTGGAAAAACAGGGCATGCGGCCGCGCGAGGCGGTGACGAATTAGCGAGTTAGCCCGTTTGTAAGGCGCGTTCCCGGGCGATCAGCGCAAGCCCGCTGCCGACTGAAACAAATTCGTCGCCCACCACGATTTTCTCCAGGCCAAAGCGCGACTCGAAGCGTTGGCGTATCACCGGCACGAACGAGGTGCCGCCCGTCATGAACACCACCGAAATATCCTGTTCGCTCACCTGCGCCTGAGCCAGCGCCTCGGTGCAGGCTGCTTCGATGGCGTTGACATCGTGCGCGATCCACTGTTCAAAGTCGCTGCGCTTGACCGTGCAACTGAACTCAATCGGCGCATGGCTAAAGGTGAGTTCCGCGGTGGTCGAAACCGACAACGCAGCCTTGCATTGGTTGACCGCCTGATACAGCGGATAGCCCAGTTCGTGCTCGAGAAACAACCGCAGCCGTGCGATTTTTTCGGGGCTGTCGCTCGAACGCTCGATTTGCTGCAACTCGCGCAACACCGACGGGCGCTTCAAAAAAGACAGCCGGTGCCAGTGTTCGAACTCGAAATAAATCCACTTCGGCACATCTAGCCATTTATCTTCGGGGCGAAAGCGGCTGCCCTTGCCAAACACCGGCGCGATCACGTGATCAATAATGCGGTAATCGAGCGTGTCGCCCGCGATGCCGACGCCGGCG